>JBBAUU010000118.1:0-4773 GCA_040398065.1 Opitutales bacterium
TTGTGGCGCATTAATATTCCTCTAGCAAATCAGCCGGCCCAATTAACGAAAATAGCCCAATTCGATGCCAAAGGCATGGTTACTGATGCTTCGGTGTCACCCGATGGGAAGAGCTTGGCGATTTTAACCTATCGCGCAGTTTGGGTAATCACCTTACCTGTCGCCGGCGAAAATATTTTTAATGGTCCGATGGTCTATGCGCCGCTCTCTCCGCCTGTACTTTCTTGGCAGATTGAAGGCTGTGCGTGGTTAGACACTAAGACTTTGTTGGTGGGGTCCGAGCAGGGTGACTTATTTAAGATACCACTCAGTGCTTTGAAACCCGTTAAATAAAAAGAACGAAGACCCGAGAGTCTTCGTTCTTTTATTTAGAATATCGTTTAGACTTAGAGTGCTTTCGCAGCAGCGACCACCGCTTCTTTAGTCATACCACATTCCTTCATGGCGATATCGCCAGGAGCGCTTAATCCAAAGCGATCAGTGCCGAGGGCTTTGCCAGTGATGCCAACGTAGCGACCCCAAGAAATGGTTACACCCGCTTCAATGCTGACGCGTTTAGCGCAGGTTGAAGGAAGAACTTCCTCTTGGTAGGCTTTTGATTGGCGAGCAAAGGCTTCCATGGAAGGCATCGATACAACGCGAACACCGGCACCTAATTCTTCTGCAGCGGCGAGGGCGAGTTGAAGTTCGCTACCCGTTCCGATGATGATGTGGGTGAGTGCAGCTGTTTCTTTGCGTGCGATGTAAGCACCTTTGAGTGTGCCTTGGCGACGGGTCGAAACAGGAATGCTGTCGAGCGAGGGGACGTTTTGACGTGAGAGAATGAGGGCTACGGGACCATCGCGACGAGCGACTGCGTGTGCGAAGGCTGCAGCCGTTTCTTCGGCGTCAGCTGGACGCATCACATCGAGATTAGGAATGCAACGCAGGGCGCTCACGGTTTCTACCGGTTGGTGGGTCGGTCCGTCTTCACCGACACCGACGGAGTCGTGAGTGAAGATGTAGAACGCTTGAAGTTTTGATAACGCAGCAACGCGGATGGATGGACGGAGATAATCGGAGAAGGTAAGGAAGGTTGCGCCTGATCCTTTGAAGATTCCGTGGTAAGCGATACCGTTGATAATCGCACCCATCACGTGTTCACGAATACCGAAGTAGAGATTGCGACCAGCAGGTGTAGCGATGTCGAAATCACCAACATCCTTAATGTAATTCTTGGTTGAGCCGTGTAAGTCGGCAGAACCGGAAAGAACGAGAGGTGAGGCTTTAGCGACGGCGTTGATGCAAGTTTCACCTGATACGCGAGTGGCTAGGGCGTTCTTGCCGAACTCAGGAATCGCGGCGAGGAGGGAAGCGACATCGCCATGATCACCGGCTTGAGCTTTTTTCAGTAAATCTGCTTTAGCTGGATTTGCCGCAGCCCAAGCAGCAAAAGTTTTTTGCCATTGTGCGTATTCAGCGGCTTGGGTGACTTTGCGATCTGCGAAGAATTTTTTGGTTTCAGGTGAAACGAAGAATTTCTCATCAGGTAAGCCGAGCGCTTTACGGGAGGCGTCGATAAATTTTACGCCTGCTTCGCCGTGACCTTTGGCGGTGCCTTGAACTTCGGCGATACCTTTAGCGATAACCGTTTTGCAGATGATGAGTTTTGGTTTACCGCTCTTGCTGGCGCGAGCTTTGTCGAGGGCTTCAGCAATCGGTGCTAATTCATTGCCTTGTTTGACCATGAAGACTTCCCAATTCGCAGCTTCGTAGCGTTTAACCGTGTCTTCATTTTGTGTTTTTGAAGCCATCGCGTCCAACGTCACGTCATTGGAATCATAAAGCATAATTAAATTATCGAGACCGAAACGTCCGGCGAAAGAAGCCGCTTCGTGGGAGATACCTTCTTGTAAGCAACCGTCGCCTGCGAGACCGACGATGAAGTGATTGAAGATGGTGTGTTCAGGAGTGTTGAAATGAGCGGCGGCCATTTTTGCAGCGACGGCCATACCCACAATATTTCCGGTACCTTGTCCGAGAGGCCCCGTGGTGGCTTCAACGCCTACGGTTTCGCCGAATTCAGGGTGACCAGGAGTTTTGCTGTGAAGTTTGCGGAAGGCTTTTACTTCTTCGAGAGGGAGATCGAAACCAGCGAGGTGTAACCAGCTGTAGAGGAACATCGAGCCGTGACCTGCGGAGAGAACGAAACGATCGCGATTGACCCAAAGAGGTTCGGCGGGGTTGTGTTTTAAAAAGTTTCCGTAAAGCACGGCGCCGATTTCGGCGGAGCCTAAGGGAAGACCCAGGTGACCGGAGTGACAGGCGGCTACGGCGTCCATGGAAAGTCCACGGGACTCGGTAGCGGCGCGGGAAAGGTCGGTAGTATTATTGAGCGACATAATGCCCTATGCGTAAGGATAATAACCCCATTATTCCAGCCTTGAATGCAGGCCCAAGTATCTTCTTTATGCTGAATATGTCCGATAAAGAACTAGAAGAGGGGTTAACCCTGCGTTTGGACTTCAAAAAACTCCGAAAAATCGCCTCGGGGCAGGAGGATGTGATTCCGGCAATCGCCCAGGACGCTCAAACAGGCGAGGTGCTTATTTTGGGTTATGTTAATGAGCTAGCTCTAAAAACGGCTCTGAAAGAAAAGAAGGCAACCTTCTGGAGTACCTCAAGAAATGAACTTTGGATCAAAGGACTGACGTCCGGAGATTTTTTAGAATTATTAGAAGTCTGCGTGAACTGTGAGCAGAATTCTATCCTCTATAAAGTTCGTCCAGCTGGGAAGGGCGCCTGCCACACCAAAGACGCTGAAGGTAAAACGCGTTCAGGTTGTTACTACCGTCGATTAAAAGCCGATGGCGGATTAGAGTCTGTTTAGTTTTTTTCGTTAACAATTTTTTCCGTCGGCGCAGGTTGTTTTAAAGACGCCTCGAACGCTTCGGCCAGTTTTTTGCTGGGGTAATCGGCGGATATTTTTTGCACAGATTTATCAGAACTCACTTTAATATTTTTGAATAGGTCTGCGAGGGCTTGTTGATTCTCCTTACTCATATTAGGAATAAGCGTGGCGCTACGCAGGGCCATACTCATGATTGCAAAAGTCGTCTTTAATTGCTGGGTCGATGCTTTCTCCTTGGATTCATTGATGAATTGGTTGACGGAGCGAAGCTGAGTCAGTTCTTTATTTTCGCCCAAATAGAGATGAACCGTTTGTAGTCCGCTCTCTTTGTTTTGCGTCAGATCCTTTTTTTCCTTCGTAAAGTCGCCATAAAAAGCTAACCAGTTCTGGGGAGAGGCTTTCAGTTTCTCGGTAAAACTATCGGGCAGTTTATAGGATCCAGTTTTTAAATTAAGGCTGTCGATGGATGGGTTCGCAAAAGGCGGTGAACAGAAAATAAATAAGTCATCCGCGTAGGCGATGAGGAGCGCTTGATTTTTATTTTTCGGATCGAGAGGTTCCTTTTTAAGCACCGCACTGACTTCGGCCATATCCCAGGCGGAGAGGCCTTGGATTTTTTGACTCGGTATTTGATTATCAGCGGCAAACTTCTCGATTTTTTCTTTGGAAAAATTTCCACGAATCACGGCCACAAACTGGGCGCTCTCGGGATTCTCTGCGGTGTTGATGTGTGGATAAATTCCGAGGCTTACTTCTTTAATATTTTTGATGCCCAAGTTTTTCTGAATGATTTCGCCTTGGGGTGTCTCTTGTAACTTTTTTTCGAGCGAGGAAAGTGCGAGTGTACCGAGCTGGGTTTTACTAAAAGTGTCCTCGTTGAAATAAACTAAGCCCATGGCGCCCTCGGGAATGCCAGCGGTGTTGATTTCAGCGCGAACGGTGAGGGAGATGAGGCAAACTAGGAGTGCAGACCAAAGTCGATTCATGGGGTTACCTTAAATGGATTCGTTTTGTTCGCACGATTTTTATTTAAAGACAAAAAAGGGGCGCCGAAAGGCGCCCCGAAGAGTGTAGCATTAATCCGGGGTTTAGTAACCGCCACGATCGCCGCCGCCGAAGCCGCCACGATCGCCGCCACCGAAACCACCACGACCGCCGCCGCCGCCGAAGCCGCCGCGACCACCGCCGCCGCCGCCGAAGCCGCCACGACGTTCACCGCCGCCGCCGCCGAAGCCGCCGCGTCCACCACCGAAACCGCCACGACGTTCGCCGCCACCGAAGCCACCGCCCGCAGGGCGTTCTTCACGTGGACGGGCAACATTCACCTTCAGGGGACGACCCATGAAGTCGATGTTCTCGGTCTTAGCGATCGCATCCTGGGCTTGCTGTGCATTGCCCATGGTTACGAAGGCGAAGCCACGAGGACGACCTGTGAACTTATCCATCATTACTTCCACGCTCACCACTTCGCCCGCTTGGGAGAAATGTGCGCGGATGTCGGATTCAGTAGCAGCCCAAGGTAGGTTGCCTACGAATAACTTATTTTCCATATATGTTGTTTTCTGTTGTATGACCTTCACCGCATTCCCCGTTTCCTTCTTGGATTTCGATTTGCCGTCTTAGCGACCGTCAACTCACCGGATTCTTGCGGGGCATTGTTCTTGGTTTGGTTATTTTCAGAACAAGCCTGACCCACACAGAGACTCTTTATTCCCATTTCCGCAAGTTTATTCACAATAGGGTCTATTCCTTAGGCAAACCATTGACAGTTTGAGGCCATTTTTTATGACTAATCCGATGCCCACTCCGTTAGATTTAGATCAAATTAAGCTCGCCTTGAACAGTCTAAAACTCTGGAGACTTGAAGATGATAAGTTGTTGAT
>JBBAUU010000119.1:0-4712 GCA_040398065.1 Opitutales bacterium
GCAATGATTCGATTTTCTGTTAGCAATGGAACCAAGTCAGCAATCGTCCCTAAAGCCGCTAAATCGAGATAGTCCTTAACCACGATACTGGTCCCACGCGGATCTCCAGACAGTCGTAATACTTTTAATATTCCGTGGATTAATTTAAAAACTAATCCCGCCGTGCACAGCGTTTGCCAGGGAGCTTCGGCATCGTCATTCACACGCGGATTAACCAAAAGACAGTCAGCCGGGGCGGACTTGGCAACGTGGTGGTCGACGACGATGACTTCCACGCCGTTCGCTTTTAAAAACTCAATTTCAGAAACCGAGTTAGTACCACAATCTAGAGCAATGAATAATTGCGGCTGTGCTTCTTTCACCACGCGTTCTAGTGCTGCCATGGTTAGACCATAGCCTTCTTCTAATCGACGTGGCACAAAAGCGGCCGGCTCGGCGCCCAAGCGACGTAGAAGATGTACCAACATCGCCGTACTCGAAACTCCATCCACATCGTAATCACCTAAAATGGCGATGCGTTGTTTTTGACTGACGGCTAAGAGAATTCTTTCGGCAGCGACCCGCAGATTACCGACCGCAAATGGATCGGACACATGAGAAAGTTGCGGACGTAAATGTTGTTCAGCCTGCGCCTCATCCGTGAACATGCGTGCTAACACATGAGCGACCGGTTCAGAGATCCCCAAACTTGATGCAATACGTTGGGCCAACCCACCGTCTGCAGCTCGAAATAACCAAGCGGCCATAGGAGTGATGTTTAGGCGTCAGATCCGGCCTCCCATGAATAGCGACGAGGACGTTCCGCAGCGTCTACACCTTTGCGCTCACCCTTGTGCCACCAATAGAAAATCGGACCAGCAATAAAAACAGATGAGAATGTTCCTGTTAATACACCGTAAATAAAGACTTCGCCATAAAGACGAACATCACCAGCGCCGAATGCCCAAAGCGAAATAGCGCACAGCAACACCGTGGTTGAGGTAAGAACTGTCCGTGATAAGGTTCGGTTAATCGCAAGGTGGATGACATCAGTCAATGATCGCGTCGGATTATTTTCTAGCTCCTCGCGAATACGGTCGAAAATCACGATCGTGTCGTTCACCGAATAACCGATAATCAATAAGATAGCGGCAATCAGTGCCGCGTTAAACTGTCCGCCAAAGAAGACGAATAGAGCGACCGTCATGAGAACGTCGTGCAGCGTTGCCACAAAGGCCGCGATCCCGAATCCAGTCTCAAATCGCAACGAGACGTAAATGCCGATACCGACTAGTGCTAAAATCACTGAGAGTATCGCATTGAATCTTAATTCATCACTGACGGATCCACCGATGGCTTCACGCACCAGTAAAATTTTATCCGTCGGTGCTTGGGCGTCTTTCAAGATTTGAGGATAATCCTTCTTAATCTGTTCCACAATCTTCATGACATTTGTGAAATCAGCCTTACCGTGATCCTTCGACAATTCTGTCTCGATACGTAGTCGCGTTTCGCCACCACCGATGGGCTTCTGGACTGTTACCGTGGTGTCAGGCAAACCTGCCGCCGTTGCCAGCTGCAAAACTTTATTGGTGTCCACTTTAACGCCATCGTTAAGGGCAATCATCGTGGATTCGCCACCACGGAAGTCCTTACCAAAGGCATCTTTTCCTTTATAAAGGAGTTGGGTAATACCTAAAGCGACAATGACCCAGGAAACTATGAAGGCCACACGAGCATACTTTAAGTAATGAATATCGAGCGTCTGCTTGAATACAGGCAACCCGAATAGACGATTCATAATCCCCTTCTCTAAGGCAAACTCTTGGATTCCACGACAGGTTATGAGGGTTGTAAAAAGCGTTGTGAAGATACCAATGATCAGGGTGATACCAAATCCGCGAATCGGTCCCGTCCCCATAAAGGTAAGAATCAACGCAACGAGCAAGTGAGTGAGATTGGCATCCACAATTGTCGCCATCGCACGATTATACCCTTCGCGCAGGGAAGCTGCGCGATCTTTACCCACCCGTGCTTCTTCACGTACACGTTCGAGAATTAAAATATTAGCATCCACGGCCATACCTAAGGTGAGGACCAAGGCGGCCACACCTGGTAAGGTGATGGTCGCACCCAGGTAAGCCATCGCACCTAGCATCAGCAATAAGTTTAGGATCATACCAAGCACAGCGATGAATCCACCCCAAACGTAAAATCCGACCATGAATAAAACAACCAGACCCACTGCGACCAGTGAAGCGACGACTGATTTATCTTGAGCATCCTTAGCGAGTGATGGACCCACCGAGGTCACGTCTTGAGTAATCAAAGGAAACTCTAACGGATTGTTTAAAACGTTTGAGAGATTAATCGCCTCTTCGCGTGAAAAGGAACCAGTAATCGTCGCACCACTACTGCGAATCGCTTCACGGACGGTGGGAGCTGACTGTAAAACGCCATCAAGGACGACCGCTAATTGTCCGAGTGAGTTTGTACGCCCATTAGCTTCGGAAATTTTTGCCGTTAAGTCTCCAAACTTTTGCGAGCCTTCATTGGTAAACTTCATATCTACGTAGAATGACATCCCGTCATCGGAACGCGGTGAAGATGATTTGATAATCGCTCCGGTTGCGTCCGCACGCTTACGCACATAATATTTTGAAACCTGAGTCTCACCCGTGCGTCGGTCAACATTACGCTCGGTTAATACTTCATAAACTGCCGTAGCCCCACTCTCGTCTTCCAACGATTTCGTAGAACGCTCGCGTTCATCATCCGTCGGACGTAGCCCGCGGTACACCTGTCTAAACTCGAGTTTCGCTGGTTTCTTCAGCGCATCAATTACATCAGGATTATTTGCGGCATCTTCACCAGGTAACTGAATTTCTAATGATAAATCTCCCACCGGACGTAAAACCGGCTCGGCGACACCAAACTGATTGACGCGTTGCTCCATCACTTGGACGGCTTGGTTTACCATTTCCGCATTTGAAATACTCGAAGTGTCTTTTGACGACTTTCCGCCAGTCTCTACACCCGTTGGATCAACCTTCAGCGTAAACGATACGCCACCTTGTAAATCCAAACCTAATTTTAGACGACCTTGCGAGCGAAGTAAAAGCTGCTTCAAAACGATAGCATTTCTTTTATTTTGATCGGGCTCACGGATGAAATCTTTCTCGTCGAAAAAGAAAGGGCGCAAATCTACCGGTGTTGCACGACCTTTGCCTTCTCCAATATCGCGCAGCGCTTGATAATAGGAGACGGCTTTTTGATCGGCACTCACGGCCGCATTTTTACTATTCGCAACGCGTGTTTTCGCCTCTTGGTGAATTTTGGCAAATTCAGCCGATTGGTTGATTACTTGCGCGGGAGCAAATTCTTCGAGCGGGGTTGGAGCGATTGGATAAAACTCATAAACGGCACAGGCGAGTGCAACCAATGAGAGGCCAACCTTCCAGAACCATGTCCTGGATATCATAATATTTTTATGGTTAGAGGTTAGGCCGAAATTGCTTTGGAGTCATCCGATGCTAAACCCGCAACGGAACTTTTATGAATCGTCATCTTACCACTGTCTAACTCGATGGTGACACGGGAGTCAGTGATATGGGTGATGCGTCCGTAAATTCCTGTAGACGTCATAATCTCCTGACCGACTTCCAATTGAGATTGAAGTTTTTCGCGTTCCTTTTGCGCCTTACGTGCGGGAGCAAAAAGGAAGAAATACATCGCTGCAAAAAGCAATGCATACCCGATTAAGGGTAAAAACGGATTGGCCGGTGCATCCGCAGGTGCGGCTGGTGCGACTTCCGCTATATAAGAGAACAGAGCGTGAGGGTTGGTTTTCATATTTGTTTATTGGAAAGGGGTTAAATGAAGGGAGAATCCCTTTAATTGCGGATGTGTGACAAAAAGGCAAGCCCCAGCTACTTGTTTGGTTTTGCGTTACTGAAGAATAGTCCTCAATGTGAACAACTAATTCCATGAAAGAAGCCAAACCAGAGGCAACGGTTAAACCGCCCTCTTCCCCAACCCAGCAAATCACAATTGCTTCGACGATTACGGCACTGGGGATTGTTTTCGGTGATATTGGTACCAGTCCGCTCTACGCGTTTCGTGAATGTATCCGGAACGGCCTGCACGAGGGTGCTACGCCCGTCCAAGTCATCGTTCCCGCACTCTCGCTCATCATTTGGTCACTCATCCTCGTCGTAACGGTAAAATACGTCTTGTTTATGATGGAAGCCAATGATGACGGTGAAGGCGGTATCATGACCCTCGTCTCACTCGCATCCAAAAATAGCGGCGAAGAAAAAACTAAGCCAACGTTAGAAAATCCAAGTAATAAACCCAAGCATCGCAATGCCCTCGTCTTACTAGGTGTTTTTGGAACGGCTCTATTATTTGGCGACGGGGTGATTACTCCAGCGATCTCGGTTTTATCCGCACTCGAAGGCGTTAAAGAACAAACCACCTCAAGCTCCGGTTTGATTCGCTATTTTATTCCCGTCACCGCAGTCATTATTTTAATCGGTATTTTTGCTATCCAGAAGCGCGGTTCAGGAAAAGTCGGTATGTATTTCGGACCCATCACCCTCGTTTGGTTCCTCGTCATCGCTGCCACGGGTGTGAACTCGCTTTACCAACATCACCAAGAATCACTCGTCGTTTACGAGGCTTTCAACCCCATGGTTGCGATTGATTTCATGGTCAATAACCCTGGAATCGGA
>JBBAUU010000120.1:0-4692 GCA_040398065.1 Opitutales bacterium
AGCGTTATCTCGTTAAGGGCGTCCACGAGAATTTCGATTTATCGGGCGTTCCCGTATTTCTGGATGTCGTGGGCAAACCCAAGCAGGACGGACGTAAGTATTTCGCACCTCCAGGCACCCGTCCTGATTCCGTTCCAGGCTCTAGCGAGTCCGCCCCGCGACATATTGAAAAGCCTCGTGCGGTAAGTGCTGGACCGCGTTTAGGTAAGGCAAAGTCAGGCAGCAAGCCACGCACGGGTAAACCCGGTGCTAAGTCGGGCAAGAAAGCTTTTACGCGTTGGGATAAGCCTCGTTCGCTTAAAGGTCGTGCCGCTCGCCAAGCACGAAAATAAAACTTTAATTAACCATGTCGGTTGCACCTTCCCAGTCACGATTCCGGATCATTCTGCTTGGTTCAGATGAAATTGCGCTCCCGTTATTTGCGTCAGTGCATGCGTCCAAAACTATTGAAGTCGTGGCCGTTTATACTCAACCCGATCGACCCGCTGGACGCGGTCAGGAAATTAAATCTAATCCGGTTGCATCTTGGGCTAAAGAAAACGGATTAAAATTATTACAGCCTGAACGACTTGCGGAAATCGATGCTCAACAACTGAAAGATTTACACATCGATTTGGGCGTGGTCATGGCCTACGGACAAATACTGAAAGACGACTTTTTAGCGGCGACCCGTTTAGGTTTTATTAATTTTCACGGTTCACTTTTGCCTGCGTTAAGAGGGGCGACGCCCGTTGAGTCTGCTTTAGCTCTCGGTTTTAAATCCACCGGAATTTCGGTGCAACACGTGGTAAGAAAATTAGACGCTGGTCCACTTTATGCTTCGAGTGAATTAACGATTTTACCTGACGAGGGTAGGGCTGCGTTACGTCAGCGCTTAGGCCAAGTAGCGGCGGAACTTTCCAATAATTTTTTAGATAAAATTCTTAATCAAAAAATTGTACCTCAGCCGCAGGACGAATCGTTGGTCACCTATACTCGACGACTGGATCGCCAAGACGCTGCATTGGATTTCAACACGCCTGCCGCAGAAATGGTGGGTCGGGTGCGTGCTTTGGAAGGCTGGCCGGGTTCGACATTTCCACTCGGAGATTTAATCATCAAAGTCGGGTCTGCTTTCTTATTAGACGAAGAACATAATCTGAGTCCTGGAACGGTTGCCTTGGCCGATAAACAGGGTTTGAAAGTAGCGTGTCGAAATGGATTTTGTTTATTCACGACTTTGCAACGTCCCGGTGGGAGAATGTTACCCGTGGGTGAGTTTCTGGCTGGTTGTCCGATTACCCAAGGCACCGTGATAGAGTCGCGCTCCATGCCGCCCTTGGTTTCGTCGCAGCCATTTCCGAGAGTAAAGAAGTCTTAATCGCTTGATTTGCTGGCTCGCCTGAGGTGTCATAGTGCATGCGTGCGAGGTATCTACTTGGGTTGCTGTCGCTAAGCCTTTTGGCTCAGCAGAAGGATATTCGCTTTGAACAAGTGGGTGGTGGTTCGCTGTCCGGATATACGGAAGATGAAAAAGCGGAGAAGGCGTGGGAGATGAATGCCAAAGTGATGAAGCCCAGCGAGGATTCTGGAAAATGGGACATGCAGGAATTATCGGGACGAACTTTTCAATCGGGAAAACCTTCCATCAGTTTTAGTAGTCCGAATGGCGTGGTCGATCCCACCCAGCGCATCGCTGAGGGCAAAGAGTTATTCAAGGCCTTCTCGAGTACTTTTAATTTAGCGGGTATCGGTTGGTCTTGGAAGGGCACGAGCACAGGCGATACGTTTTCGATTTTAGAAGATGTGGTAGCTGAGCTTGATTTAACTAAACCCAAAGAAAAAAGATTTTCCGTGAAGGCAAAGAGATTAGATGTGACACCGACGAGTGAGGGCACGCAATTAACCTTCTCGGGTGGCGTTTCCTTCACCCGTCAAGGTGAACAAATTATCTGCGAAGCGATTGACTGTATTTTAGACGACTCAGGAGTGGGTGACAAAAATTGTAAGATTATCAAAGCACGTGGACAGGTGGTGCGCACCTATCTCGACCAAACTATCAAGGGAGACTCCGTCGTCTATTTCCCCAAAACCGATCAGTTAAATGTCGCCGGAAATGTTAAACTCTCTGAACCAACACTGAACATTACTTCAGATACTTTGGCGTATGATGGCCGTACGGGTATTACACTATTACAGGCGACTACTGAGCCAACAGTTGCGGTGAAAGCGCAACGTAAGGATAAGTCGATGATGGAGCTGACCGGTCGGTCGGGTCGCATCGAGCGCGATCTTAAATCAGGACTACAAACCGTGGTGATGGATGGTCAGGCTAACTTTATTTCCGAACAGGGAATGCTTAATTCGCAAAAAATTTCTGTTAAAGAACTCAGCGAAGGTGGGAATGTCTTAATTGCGGATGGGGCGGTACGCGGATTGGTACAGGAGACTTCATTCAATGCTGAGCACGCCCGATGGGTGCAGGTCAAGGGACAGTTGGAACTTTCAGGTAAACCTAATTTAGTGGATAAGCGTGGGATTGATTTAATGGGTGCGCAGATTTTTTCCGACTCATTACTCCAAAAGCTTATTGTAAAGTCTGATTCCACTACCCGGGCTACGATTAAATTCCGATCGGAGTCGTTGCGAGCCGAAGGGGGTAAAGCAGAGGCTAATCAAATTGTTATTTCTAATTCTGGCACGTCAGCTGAAGTCGATTTAACTGGTGCGGTGAAGTACTCGATGGATAAAATGACCACCGAGTCGGATCGCTTAGTTGCTTATTCTGTACCCCGTACCGCCCAAACCAAGAGTGGAGTATTTGATCTTCAAAAATTGATGCTTACAGGCAAAGTGCGATTTGCGCAGCCGGGGCTCAGTGCAACGTCGGAGCGTGCAGATTTTCAACCCAGTATCGAAGTGCAGGAAATTTTACCACAAGACAGTCTTAAGGGTAAGGTCGAATTACTCACTCTGGGCGGCGGTAGTGGGGCGACCCGACCTAAGCTTTTCTTAGAAATGGAAAACGGGAAAGTCTCCGAGTTCACCGCGGATGCTCATGAGATTTTAAGTTCTAAAGAATTAACCAAAATATTTTTACGTGGCTCGGTCGCAATGCAAAGTCCTAACGCCAATGCCACTTGCGACCTCTTGGAAGGTTTGGCTCGTCCCGATAAAGCAGGAAATCGCTCGCCTGAGTTAATTGTCGGACGGGGCAATGTTACCGTGAAGGCCGATGAAACCACCGCCGTCGGTCGTACGATGGAAATTAATCCCAACACTGGTGAGGCTCGACTTTTCGGAGACGCTCGCGTGCGTGATCGCGACGGCCACGAAGGTGTCCCCGCCAATTCGATAGTTTACGATTACACCAAGCGGATTTGGAGAATGGACCAGGTGGTTAATCCGCAAAACTCCAAACAGGTTATCCGCCCCAAAATCATCTTAGGGCCAGAGTTTCTCCTTCCTCAGGTCAAAACGCTCGACAAGGCCCCCTAACAACTTCCTCATTACACTATGGTTGCCTCTAACGATAAGTCTCTCGTTCGCGCGCAAGCTCTGGCTAAACACTACGGTCAGGCCGTTGCTGTTAAAAATGTAAGTCTTGATTTACGTGCCGGAGAGATTGTCGGTTTGCTTGGACCCAATGGCGCCGGCAAAACGACCAGCTTCTATATGATGGTGGGTTTGATTCCTGCTACATCCGGAAATGTTTTTATTGATGGTGTTGATGCCACCGCGATGCCGATGTGGAAGCGCGCTAAAAATGGGATCGGTTATCTGCCGCAAGAGTCTTCCATTTTTCGAAAACTTTCGGTCTGGGATAATGTCTTGGCCGTCGTTGAAACTTTGAATTTATCTTCGCGCGAAGCACAGGCTCGTACCGCTCAACAACTGACTGATTTAGGCTTAGAGCGTCTGGCTCGTCAGCCCGCCTTCACACTTTCAGGTGGAGAACGTCGCCGCTTAGAAATTGCTCGAGCTTTAGCCACCAATCCTCGATTCCTTTTAATGGATGAGCCGTTTAGCGGGGTGGATCCGATTTCGGTTGCCGAGGTCCAGTCCATCATTCGCCGCCTTAAAGATAAGGGTATTGGTGTGCTGATTACTGACCATAATGTGCGGGAAACGCTATCGATTGTCGACCGAGCCTACCTGATTCACCAAGGACAAGTGCTTGTCTCCGGCACAGCTCAGGATATCGTTAATAATCCTGAAAGTCGTCGATACTATCTCGGCGAAGGTTTTAAACTATAATTATAATATGTCTTCTGACGCTCCAGAAACTCGCCCCGAATCGGTCTTGGTCAGTGAATTTTTTCACACCTACCGCGAGATGTTGCAAATGGAACTCATCGCCGGCGCCGAGGGTTTAGATAATGTTATTTCCGAAAAATCGATTAATCGTCCGGCCTTAGCTGTGACCGGTTATTTTAAAGAATTTGCACATCGTCGTTTGCAACTTCTCGGTGCTGGTGAAATGGCCTATCTCATGGATCAGGAGCCCGATGTACGTTTGCGTTTAATGGAAGCAGTTTTCAGTAAACAAATTCCTGCGATGGTTGTCTCGCGTGGTTTGAAAGTAGACGAGTCCATTAAAGCACTCGCCGATAAACATCGCGTGCCGATTATTCGCACTCAACTAAAATCAAAAGACTTTTCCGCTGAAGCAACGGTTTTGCTCGAAGAAAAATTTGCCCCACGTACTAATTT
>JBBAUU010000121.1:0-4670 GCA_040398065.1 Opitutales bacterium
TCGAATCGAATCGAATCTGGATAGCCGCTTGGTGCTTACTCGAAGATATCCGTAAAGCGAATCAGCCCGACGTCGCCCTGCAAATTTTCGAGAGATTAAATCCAGTCATCAGCAAAACTTCTACCGACTTCGAATTGCGATTCAAATGGCAACGCGCACTCATCACCCTCGCTAACCGAGATAATGTAAAAGCCGCCAAACTCGCCGACGAAATCGCCGCTAGTCTCGAGCGCCTACCGGCCGACGCCCCAGCGGATCTCAAAAATAACGCCCCTGTACTGCGCGGACATATCGCCTTACTCAAAGCCCGCACCGCCCTGGGTAGCAGTTCCACGGTGGGTTTAGTTGAATTAGAAAACTTACGTAAGAAATACGGAAAAGTCCCCGCCGCCGCCGCGTCATTCTTAGTGGAGGGTAGATATCTTTCGTCACTGGGTCGACACGCGGAAGCGCAAGCTCGCTTCCTCGAACTGGTAAAAACTTTTGAAGGCCAGGACGTCGCTCTCAATGAAATGGTCGAACTGGGTCTCTACGAAGCCGCCGAAGAAGCGAATCAACAGGCACTGGAATTAGGTGAAAGCAAAATCAAAGAAGCCATCGAACTTTTTGAAAAACTAAACCAAAATTATCCACAAAGCCCCCTCCTCTTCCGCGTCGCCCTCCGCCGCGCTGAATTATTACGCACCCTCGGAGATTTCGACCGCGCCCTCTTAGTTTTAAATTCAATCATCCGCACCAAACCCGACCACCCAAATCGTAATCAAGCTGAGATGGCCAAAGCAGATTGTCTCTTCGGACTTGCTGAATTGCGTCGCGATCGTAGCGGACAATTAGACCGACAAAAAGTAGCCCTCGCCGCCGCCGCTTACGAAAATGTGGCCTCCTCCTGGGCGCAAGACGCCGACATCCTCGTCGAAGCACAATATAAATTAGCCACGACGTTACTCGAACGCGCCAAAGCAGAAAACGCCACCGACGCTAAATCGACCCGCAACGAAGCCCGTACTTTATTAATTAAAATTATTGTGAATGTTCGCTCACCCAAAGCTGCCGCCATTAATAACTACGGCATCAACGGTCGCACCTGGATCGCCCGCGCCATTCTCTCCCTCGGCAATTCCTACGAAGAATCTAAGGATTTTAGCGAAGCCGTCGCAGTTTACAGACTGATACCCGATTTAAATCGCAACCTCCCCGCCGGCGAAGCGCGTCTCCCCGGTCAGGCCGCCGCAGAAAGCAAACTTGCGACTCTCGGCGCCATCCCTAATAAATCTACTCAATGAACTCCCCTTTCACTTTTCCTGCCGATGCCGGACCGTTTGTTTGGGTGCTCCTCGCCTTAGCTTTCATCGCCGTGGTCTTCGCCGTGGAACGCACGATGTTTCTCCACCGTGGTTTAATTCTTTCCTCCGACTTCATCGAGGGCGTGAAAAATAATTTGAAAGCCGGCCGTCCTATCGAAGCCCTCACGGCCTGTGAAGAATCCCCCGGCCCGATTCCTCGCGTCGTCAAAGCCGCCCTGCTTCGCTCCAATCAATCCGAAGCCTCCATGCGTGCCGCAGCCATCGAAGCCGCCATGCTAGAGCTCCCCGTTCTTGAAAGACGTCTCGGTACCATCGCCACGATCGGAAAAATCGCTCCGCTCATCGGCCTCACCGCCGCTCTCTTTTCCGGCTTCCACTTAGCGAGCGCATTGCGCGACGGTAGCATCTACGCCTCCGCACAAAATATTTTCCCCGACATCCTCTCCGCCTTCGCTAACGCAGGTTTCTCCCTCGTGATCGCCATCGGTTGCTCCCTCTCCCACCACTTCCTCGTCGGTCGCGTCCGCTCCATTGTCCTCGAAATGGAAATCGCCGCCCACTCGCTCATTACTTTCGTCCACCACGAATTGCCCGCCGAAAAAAATTCTGGTAAACAATAATGCAAACCCCCTTAGGCATTTTAGAGAAGGTTCGTCCCGTGGATCGCAAAATGGATCCGGTACCTTTTATTTTGCTACTCGTCTGTGCCGGACTCCTCGCAATTCTCACAGCGAACTTCGTCTACGCACCCGGCATGTACATCGGTTTCAATACCGTACCCGCTGCTAATACAAAAAATATTAACGTCCCTAAAAGTTCGACCGGTGATATGGCGCAGACCGCGACAACCGTCACGCTCCTCTCCGCTCGCGGCACTGGCGTCTTCGTCGTCGCAGGTCGCGTGGTCGATAATGCCGGACTCCGCACCGAGCTCCATCGCATCGCCCAAATTAAAGGCAGCACCCTGCGACCCGTCTTAGTGAAGGCCGATGCCGCCCTTACCCTCCAAAATTTTATTACAGTGTGTGATTTAGTCCGTGCGGAAGGCTTTCCAGGGGTTCTGATCGCGGCCGAAGATCGTTGATTCGCGATTGCCAGAGCGCCTATTAAACTAACATTCTGCCCCTTAAGTGTCCGACGCCGCATCCACTTCTAACCCCAACCTACCCCGCCATATCGGAATTATTATGGACGGTAATGGTCGCTGGGCGTCGTCACGCAATTTACCGCGACTCGAAGGACACCGCCGCGGCGCCGAACGGATTTTTGATGTCGTTGATGAATGCATCACCCTCGGCATTCCCACCCTCACGATTTTTGCTTTCTCGGTAGAGAATTGGAAACGTCCCGCCGAAGAGGTCAGCGGATTATTTAAATTAGGTGAATTCGTCCTCCGCGCCAATCTCGCCCGTCTCCTTAAACGAAAAGTAAAATTAAAAATCATCGGTAACCTCGAAGAGATGCCCGACTTCGTCAAAGAACCGCTGAAGGACGCTTTAATTAAAAGCAAAGATAACGATGTGCTGACTTTAGTAGTGGCCCTGAATTACGGAGCCCGCCAAGAAGTCGCTTTAGCCACGCGCAAAATCGCCGAAGAAGTCGCCGCCGGAAAATTAAAGCCCGACCAAATTAATTGGAGCGAACTGGAAAAGCATTTAGAAACGGCCGGACTCCCTGACCCCGATCTAATCATCCGCACTTCTGGCGAAGCTCGACTCAGCAACTTCCTTCTCCTCCAAGCCGCCTACGCGGAGATTGTAATCACGGAAACTTATTGGCCCGACTTCACCAAGGAAGAATTTCAAAAATGCCTCACCGTGTACGCCAAACGCGAACGTCGCTTTGGCATGACCGGCGCCCAAGTCCAGCCCACTAAAAAAGCATGAAAGACCGCGCTCTAAGTACCATTACCCTCTGGTTAGCCGTCGGTGCCTTCATCTGGATCGGTAGCCTTTTTTCCGCCTCCGAAATCTTCGCATTCTGTATCCTCGCCGCACTCACCGCCGTCGCTCAGTGGGAATTTTATAAATTGTCCGAGTCCTGCAACGAACAGCCCAACAAAACTCAAGGCATTCTCATCGGCCTGATCTACCTGTTTTTCGTTTTCTTCTTTTCACCCGAAAATTATCGTAACTCGATTGTCCCCATCGCTCTCGCATCCGTTGTTGGAATTCATCTTCTGAGCCTTTTAAGAAATCCGTCCGAACGTCCAATTTTACTCCGTAAACTTCCCACCTTCTACGGTTTCATCTACATTCCTTTAATGCTATCCTTCTTAGCATTCATCGCGAGATTAACTGTCGGCGTTGGACTCACGGATAAACCCATCGGACTTGCCTGCGTTATCTGGGTCGTTGTCGCTACAAAATTTACGGATGTCGGTGGACTGGTCATCGGCACACTATACGGACGTCACAAAATCGCCCCTTCCATCAGCCCCGCAAAATCCTGGGAGGGTTGCATCGGTGGTTTAATTTTCTCCGCCGCCGCTGCCGCTCTCTTCGCCTGGGCACTTAATGCTAGTGGGTTCCCCTTCATGACCCCGCTGAAATCAGCAATCCTAGCTCTCCCGATTGCCATCGTGAGTATTCCGTCTGACCTCGTTGAATCGGTCTTCAAACGTCAATCCACTTCCAAAGACTCGGGCCACACAATCCCAGGCATCGGCGGCGCCCTCGATTTAATCGATAGTTTAGTTCTCACCGCACCTTTAGGTTTCGTAATTTTATCCTATGCTTACTCGTGGGCCTGTGGATAAATCACTCCCAAGTTTGCACATCATAACCGGGCCGACCGCCGCGGGAAAAACCGACGCCTCACTCCTCTGGGCCGCGAAAAATAACGCGGAGATTTTATCGTGCGATTCTGTCTGCGTCTACCGTGGGATGGATATCGGTTCAGCTAAACCGACACACACACAACAAGCTCAGTGCAAACACTACGGACTCGATTTAGTGGATCCCGCCGAACGTTATTCAGTAGTTCGCTATATCGACTACGCCAAAGCATGCATCAAAGACGCCCACTCACGCGGAAAAAATATTTTAGTCACGGGTGGTAGCGGATTCTACCTCGCCGCTTTCTTCGGACCAGTCACCGACGAAATTCCCGTCAGCGATGCCGTGATTAATGAAGTGCGACAGCTTCAACAAAAAGGAGCCGACGCCATGCTCCAACGTCTCCGTGAAGTGGAAGGCAATGTTTTACCTGGTTGGCTCGATACCAAAAATCCCATCCGCATCGCCAAGGCTCTCGAGCGTCGACTCTCTTCAGATCGCTCTCTCAACGACCTCCGTGAAGAGTTCCTCCAAAAAGAAAGTCCCTTCGCCGAATACAAAGTGACCTACGATCTAATCGAACGCGAAG
>JBBAUU010000122.1:0-4596 GCA_040398065.1 Opitutales bacterium
CGGCGGGAACCTTCGGAAATAGGAGCCTGGATGCTGGCGAGTACACCGGAAGATTCCGTGTAGTCGGGGAAGCCGGCTGCGATAGAGCCCATTAAAGGAATGTTGGAGACTTCGACAGAATTCTCATCAGGGCCTTCGTAACGGATGACAGTCTCGGAAAGATCCTCAGCGGCTTCAGGAGCTACTTTGTACGCACGGGCTGCTCCTGGTATTCTTTGGAGAACGCCTTTGCGCTCGAGGGCTTGGAGGTGGCCGAAAACAGCATTGGTGCTCGCGAAGCGGAACTTCGCTTGGATGTCGCGGATGCTTGGCCAGTAGGAATGCTCGCTGACGTGAGCTTTCATGTAGTCCAAGATAGCCTTCTGCTTTTTGGTGAGTTCTTCCATAGTGAACGGATGTTCTATGAAACTTTGTTCACTGTCAATACCTCAGTTAAACTAGGCTATTCGGAGGGAAATTACCCAATTAAGGCGGCAATATCTTCGGGCCTTTCGAGGTGTAAGGCATGGCCTGCCGACTCGATAACACTGATTCTGGCCTTGGGAATGCATTCGCCCATCCGGTAGCCGATCTCGATGAACTTCGGATCCTTTTCTCCGACGACGATGTCCACGGGGCAGCGCAGTTCTTTAAGTCGAGGCCACAGGGAAGGGAGGCTGGCGGTGCCGACATTTTCAAGACTCAGCGCCAGGCCTTCAGAAGTATTTTTTGAGCGACGTTCTAAAATCGGATCTAGTCGATTGGGTGGAAGTGACATCAAGGGACGAAAGAATGTTTTTCCATTCCAATATTTAATGAAAGGTTTAACGCCATGAATACGAATGTACTGAGCTAAGGCCTGATCACCTTGTAATCGTTCGGCGGATTCTGTGGCATCGGCAATACCCGGACTGGCTCCAATTAAGATGAGCTTTTGAATACGGTCGGGATGATTAAGTGCCCAATTGAGTGCGAGTCGGCCGCCCATGGAGTAGCCTAGTAAAATGACTTGTTTGCTGGAGCCAACGGCCTGAGAAATGATTTCCATGTGAGCCTCGACAGAATACTTTTGGGAGTCGGTTTCCTGTTTTGATTTTCCATGACCAGGCCAATCGGGTGTAATCATTTCAATCAAATCGTTATCCACCATCGATTGCAGAGGTTCGAAGTCTTGATGACTTCCGGTAAAACCATGGAGGGCGACCACTTTTAGCATTTCAGAATAAGTTAGAGTGAGGAAATAAAATGAGACGTCGGGTTGCGAGTCGCCATGTTTCTTTAAAAGTGATTAACGAGATTATGAAGAAAATACGAGTTAAACCATGGAATCGTGTCGACGGCCCGATTTATAGCCTAGCAACCACTGCCCATGGCAAAGGAAATCTAAACATCTGTAGTTACGTAACGCCCATATCCATGAAGCCCAAGCGCTATATCGTTGGGGTGTATAAGGGAACAAAGACGCTCGAGAATTTGGAGTCTAATCCAATCGGGATTCTCAATTTCATGACCGATAAAATGTCGAACCTTGTTAATTTACTCGGCAAAAAATCGGGTCACAAAATCGACAAAATAAAGAAGCTCGGTGAACGCATTCAACGGACCGAGGAAGGACTGTATGAATTGAAAGGTTCACTGGCGACGGTGAGAATTAAGTTTACGACGCGCCTAGATGGCGGCGATCATTGGGCATGGCTCGCCGAAGTTATCTCCCACGAAAACCACAACGCAGATCAACCGCTTACGTTAGATTATCTCAAACGTAAGAAAATTATTCTAGCTTAGTTTATTTCTTTTTCGATTTCCGCAGACTAGACTTTTCTTCGCGATGCGGAATAAGATAAGTACGACCGCGCATTAATCGCTCATACAAATCAACCATCGCCACGCCTTCACGAGGGCGAACGGAGTCGGCCTTGGTCGCTTTATCGACCTGACGTTTAAGCATGCGACAAAGATCCTCGGAGTTATATTGAATCATATCGAGAATACGTCCCACGGAGTAACCCGGAATACTTTCTTCGATGTAGAAACCGTCTTCTTCATCATCTTCTAAGAAAACGTGAGCTTCATTGACTCGACCAAATAGATTATGCAAGTCGCCCATGATATCTTGATAGGCCCCAACCATGAATGCGCCGATGTAGTAGGGTTGACCTTCTTTGAGGGGGTGAAGTGCTAAAGTGCGACGAACATCTTCGAGGTCGATAAAGTCATCCACCTTACCATCGGAATCGCAGGTGATATCTACGAGCGTCGCCTGTACGGTCGGACGTTCGTTGAGACGGTGAATCGGTGCAATCGGGAAGAGTTGATCGAGTGCCCAGTGGTCGAGCAGCGATTGGAATACGGAGAAATTACAGACGTACTGCTCGGCCAACATGGAGTCGAGTTGAGCAAGTTCATCAGGAATATCGGCAGTGCTGGAGAGGCTTTGCCGGATTTGACGGCAGATGTCCCAGAAGAGTCGGTCAGCCATCGCACGATCCGCTAATTTTAAATTACCGAGATTAAAGCGGGCATGAGCTTCTTCACGTTTTTGTTTGGCATCGTGATAACGCTCGAGGGGATCGAACTTACGTTTATTTTTTCGAATCGCTTCCAGTTCACGAACAATTTGGTGGGCTTTAGCATTAGGCTTACCTTCAAGATCTTCATCGCGTGAAATGCGATCAACGGCTTCGAAAATTAAAATCGAGTGAGGAGCGACTAAGGCACGGCCGGATTCCGATACGATATCGGGAACTTCGATTTTACTTTCTTCGCAAATTTGTTTAATGTTCGCTACCACGTCACGTGCGTACACTTCCATGCTGTAATTCATGGAGGACTCAAAAGCGGAACGACTGCCATCGTAATCGATACCGAGACCGCCACCGACATCGAGCAGGCCCATAGGGAAGCCCATGCGCTTGAGTTCGCAATAAAAGCGAGCTGCTTCCGTTACCGCTTTTTTGATGGTACCGATATTGGGAACTTGTGAGCCGATGTGGAAGTGAACGAGGCGCAGAGCATCCTTCATCTTCGCTTTCGTTAATTTTTCTGCCGCGACAACAATTTCAGAGGCGGTTAAGCCGAACTTGGCATTTTCACCTGTACTCTCGGCCCATTTGCCTTCGCCTGCAGTGGTTAATTTAACGCGAATACCAATGTGGGGCTGTACGCCCATGCGACGGGCGATGCGGATGATGGCATCGACTTCAGAAAGTTGTTCGACGACGATGATGGTTTGTTTGCCGAGGCGGCGACCCATCAAGGCGAGCTCAATATACTCTTCATCTTTGTATCCGTTACAGATGAGTAAGGCTTTACGATTTTCGAGTAAGGCCAGGGCGATAATCAGTTCTGGTTTGGAACCAGCTTCCAATCCGAAATCGTACTCTTCACCGGCATCGAGAATTTCTTCTACGACTTCGCGCAATTGATTTACTTTAATCGGAAAAACTCCGCGATAACGTGCGTGGTAATCTTCTTCTTCGATCGCCCGACGAAACGCTTCGTTAATTTGGGTGACGCGTTGACGGAGTAAATCTTGAACCCGAATTGTGAGGGGCGGTTTTAAGCCGGACGCTTCCGCTTCCTTAACAATGTCGGCGATGCGAATCTTACGATGATCGCCTTTGGGGTGAACACAAAGATTCCCTTGGGTGTCGACGGAGAAGTTATTACCTCCCCAGCGTTTGAAGCCGTAGTAATCTTCGGCGTGTTTGATGGTCCAAGACGGTTGTTTGCTCACGTGTGTAGAGCGTCAGACATTTAATTGTCTCGCCGAGAGTGCAAGGGGAAATCGTGACAAGTTTAACCTTCGGACTCGACCCCTTGGCATCCTGGGTTTGAGATAGGTGCATGTCCGCGTCCGACATAATCAAAGCCACAATAAAATTACGCTCACATTTACGTGACCTGCAATTTCCCAGTCCGGCTGATTATGTTTACAGTCCCTTGGACTACGCTTGGGAGTCGCACGAAGCGTATTTAACCCAATACGGTGCAATCGGACCAAAAAAAGTACTTTTTTTGGGGATGAACCCTGGGCCGTTCGGAATGGCGCAGACGGGAATACCTTTTGGAGAAATTGAGTCGGTTCGTGACTGGATGGGATTGGAGCGGCCCGTGGGTCGCCCCGATCGAGAACATCCTAGTAAAAAAGTCTCGGGCTTTGCTTGCACGCGTTCGGAGGTGAGCGGACGAAGACTCTGGGGATTATTTAAAGAGCGATTCGGGTCCGCCGATAATTTTTTCAAAGATCACTGGGTCCATAATTATAATCCATTGCTGTTTATCGAAAATACAAAAATTGGACGCAATGTTGTCCCAGAAGAACTTCCGGCTGAATCCATTCGCGCCGTCAATGAAGCGTGCGATGCGTATCTGCGAGTGTTGGTGGATGTGATGAAAATAAAAGTTGTTGTAGGCGTTGGAGGGTATGCGGAAACACGTGCCCGTGAAGCACTCGAGGGTTATCCAATTCAATTTGCGAAGGTCTTGCATCCGAGTCCGGCTAGTCCGGTTGCTAATCGTGGATGGGCTGAGGCCGCCACGCGTGAACTTAAAGCACAAGGAGTCTGGCAATAATGGCATTGATTGAATCCATTTTAGCTCGTCCGTATTTCCGCC
>JBBAUU010000123.1:0-4537 GCA_040398065.1 Opitutales bacterium
CAGCTTTGCGACCTTGGCGCATTCCACCAAGCAATCACGCATCCAATTTAATAAACCCATCGCCTCACCACGCATAGTAGGCGTGTGATTCATCGTAACTGTTTTCAAACCTTTCACTAAGATTTCAGGTTTATGCGCTGCTAAAAACTGTCCGATGGCCTGACGCACCGGCAAACAACGCGCGACGGATAAATCGCGAACGGCGGATGCTTTTGGAAATGGCAGTGAGAAAAAATCATTACCGGTAATCGTGCGATCAGCGACAATGCGACGGCAGCGCTTCGTCCAAACGAGCCAAGGCTCCATCTCTTCGTCAGTGACTCCATGGGCCCAAAGATTCACCGGTAAATCGCCCTCAAGCCAAGTGGACACGAGTGATTCGAGTTCACTCGTCGGCTCACCATGGGCTAACATTAACGCTTCGCAACAACGCTTGCCGCGACGGTTAGGATCAAAGAAACAAACCACATTCACTTTGGCTTCTAGAGGTGCAGCCGCTTCGGTTTTTGGTCGCGCAGCTAAAACAATCACGCGACAGGGATAACGCTGCGCAAATAAAACGGCTTCATCGAATCGCGCTTGTGCATCCGCTGGCGTCACACTCGCACCAAACATTAAAATTAAATTCATCTGCGAAGCACGCGACGCTTCTTCACCTTCGTCCGCCCAGGCCTTATCAAGCGCGTGGAGTGCTTCCGATACTTTTAAGGGAAAGCCCGAGAGGTTATCTAAAATAGGATGAGCCATGGATTATCGTCCGGCGTTACGCCAGCTGTGTCCTTGCGCTGATAACAAATCATCAGCTCCAGCAGGACCCCAAGATCCCGCCGTATAAGTCTCCACACCTGATTTACCTAACTGCTCCCAACTTTTCAGGAGAGGAGTAAACAGACGCCACGATGCTTCGGTTTCATCACCACGAATAAATAAAGTGCGGTCACCCACAACGGCATCGAGAATCAAACGCTCATAAGCCTCAGGTGTATTTGAACCAAACGTAGTAGCGTAACGGAAACTCAAGCGCACAGGCTGCGTGCGCGGCTCTAAACCAGGCACTTTAGAATTCATGACAAGCGTTACGCCTTCATCAGGTTGAATCTGAATGACTAAGCGATTAGGGGCGATGTCGTAACGTGAATCTCCCGCAAATAGGCCAGTAACAGGCTGTTTAAATTGTACGGCGATTTCGGAAACTCGTCGGGCCAAACGTTTACCCGAACGCATATAAAACGGAACGCCAGCCCAACGCGCATTATCAATGGTTAATCGTAATGCACAAAATGTCTCCGTGGATGAGTGATTAGGAATATCTTTTTCTTGGTGATATCCGATCACATTTTCGCCGCCCGATAATCCGGCAGTGTATTGAGCACGCACGGCATCGCCATTAGGTCCAAGACGTAAAGGTTGAACGGACTTCAATAATTTTACTTTTTCATCACGGATATGTTCAGCGGAAAGTGAAGCGGGCTGATCCATCGCCGTTAATGCGAGTAACTGCATCGTGTGATTTTGTAACATATCACGCGTAGCACCGCTGTGATCGTAATAACCACCGCGTGAACCGACGCCTAATTCTTCGGACACGGTAATTTGCACGTGGTCGACGTGTTTATTATTCCAAAGAGGTTCGAAAATTGGATTCGCAAAACGCTGTACCAGCAAATCCTGCACCGTTTCTTTGCCTAGATAGTGGTCGATTCGATAAATTTGAGGTTCGAGGAAATTACTAGCGGCTACTTTGTTGAGTTGGACAGCTGATTCCAGATCTCGACCGAATGGCTTCTCGATAATTACCTTACTTTCGAGGGCGGTGCCCTGACCGCGAGCCGCTAAACCCGACTTTCCTAAATTTTCTAAAATCGATTCAAAGACTGTAGGTGGTGTCGAAACATAGAATACTAATTGCAGAGGACGACCGGCGGATTTTTCGGCGACGGCTATTTTTTGTTTTAAACTCTCGTAAGCGGCGGGCTCATCATAACCACCTGCTTGATAAAAAGTTTGGTCGCTGACGCGCTTCCAAATGTCGGCGCGATATTCCCGACGCGAGAACTTGGAAATGTCAGTGCTCGAAGAGGTTCGGAAGTCGACATCGGGAATAGCCTTACGACCAAACCCAATTAAATAAAAATCCGAAGGCAGCAGACTATCAACCGCGAGGTTGTAGAGGGCGGGGAGTAACTTACGCGAAGCGAGGTCGCCCGAGGCTCCGAAAATGATGAGGCAGGTGGGCTGGGCACCGCGGTGCTTGCTTAAACCGGCGAGAAATGGATGACGGTCAGAGTCGGACATCGGATTCAAGTGTGATGCTTTCGAAAAAGGGGTACACCCTTATGTTGAAGGAGGCGTACGTTGCCCGCTTGGCAAACCAGAACTTCGACTATGTCAAAACGCCTATGGGGAACGGGACTTATTTGACGCAACCACCCAATGGCCGCCCGGCGTAGGGCAGTCTTCTTTCTTTGGTCCACCGCACGATATCCCACCCCGCCCCATTCGACCGACCGCGTCTTCACTTCAACGAAGACTAATACGACTCCATCCAAAACAACCAAATCAAGCTCGTCCTGCCCATGCCTCCAATTGCGAGCAAGTATGACACAACCTTGATCACGATAGTATTTCTCTGCCAAACGCTCCCCACGCTGACCCAAACTTTCGGGCTTTCGAAATCTTGAATAAATCGCTCGGAGCCATCGCCACATCATAGAGAGAGTTCCGCAATCTCCACCCTGCTATCCAGCACGCATTTACAGGGTGTTTAACTTAGGAAAAAACCTCCTTCCCCTTTGTGCCCTAACTCTCTACTATCAAACCCGTTATTATGTCCGAAGATATCCGACAAAAAATCCTCGCTCTGCGCAAAGAGGTCATGCGCCACGAGGAACTTTATCGGAAGAAAAATAATCCCGAAATCACAGACTTTGAATTCGATCAAATGGTCGACCAATTGCGCGACCTCGAGCGCGAATACCCTCAATTCGCAGGGAACGACCTGGGTATTGGCGACGACCAAGCGGAAGGCTTTCAACAGCGCGACCATCGTCAACCGATGCTCTCGCTCGATAATACCTACGACGAAAAAGAATTCCGAGCTTTCGGAGATCGCCTACTTAAAATTCTCGGTGACCCCAAAATGGACTTCGTGGTCGAACCGAAAATCGACGGCGTAGCGGTATCGCTCACCTACGAAAAGGGTAAATTTATTCGCGCTGTCACTCGCGGTAATGGTTCACGCGGCGATGATGTCACTCACAACGTTGCGCTGATTAAATCTATTCCGAGAACGCTCAAAGGTGCGCCTGACTTACTCGAAGTGCGTGGCGAAATCTACATGGAGAATAGTGAGTTCGAGCGACTCAATCGCGAACGCGAAGCGGAAGGCGAAGCGCTCTACGCTAATCCTAGAAATCTTGCGGCGGGCACAGTGAAACTTCTCGACGTCGATGAAGCGAAGAAACGTCGACTGAGCATCGTGTGCTATGGTCTCGGTGCCTGCGATCCTGCGACCTTCAAAACCTTACAAGAATTCAAAGACCAATTAAAAGATTGGGGCTTTCCTATTCGTGATGACATCGGGGTGCAAAAAGGAATCGATAACGCCTGGAAGGCGATTCAACACCTCGATACCTTCCGTCGCACTCTGCCCTTCCCAACCGACGGCGCGGTGGTAAAAGTGAATCGCATCGCCGATCAAGAACGCACGGGCACCACCAGTAAATTTCCACACTGGGCAGTAGCGTTTAAATTTCCGCCTGACCAAGCAGAGACCACACTTAAAGCCATCAGCATGCAAGTCGGCCGCACCGGCGTGGTCACTCCCGTTGCAGAACTTGAACCTGTTTTATTAGCCGGATCCACCGTTGCTCGTGCTACCTTACACAATGCCGATGAAATTTCGCGCAAAGATATTCGTGAAGGCGATACCGTGCGTATTCAAAAAGCTGGCGAAATTATTCCGCAAATCGTCGCTGTCGTTGTAGAAAAAAGACCTGAAGGCACTAAGCCCTTTAATTTTGAGAAACGCTTAAAAGAACTCGGCTTAGAAGCTGTGCGTGTTGATGACGAAGCAGCGTATAAATTAATAGCTCCTTCGCGTGAAATGAAAATCCGTCGCCTGGTACATTTCGCTTCTAAGCAATGTCTAGATATCGATGGCTTAGGTGATGCCGTAGCGGAGCAACTCATTTCACTCGGATTGGTCGATGCGCCCGTCGATGCTCTTAAACTCACACCTGCCGAGTGGCGTATGCTTGAAGGCTTCAAAGAAAAGTCGGTTGAGAATATGATATCGGGCCTCGCCGCCGCGAAGCAACGCGAGCTCTGGCGCTCCATTCACGCTCTCGGTATTCCCAATGTTGGAATGCAAACTGCGAAAGACCTAGCGCGACATTTCAAATCCATGGACGCTCTGGAGTCAGCTAAACTCAAAGACTTACTCATCACCAAGGTAGGTAAAAAAGGTGGCGAGACTTATGAGTCCGTCATCAGTGGTGTGGGCGAGGAAGTTTCTAAATCAATCGCTTCATTCTTC
>JBBAUU010000124.1:0-4530 GCA_040398065.1 Opitutales bacterium
TGGGGTAACCCAGTCACCGCTTTGCACCATCTCGGGAGTGGTCAGCGCGTAAAATGGTTCATCGGGATCAATCAATCCGAGGGTGCCGAGTCTCCACCAGAATAAAAAGAAAACCAGAACGGCGAGTACCAATGCTTGAGCGCGAGGTGATTTAAGGAAGGTTGGCATTAGAGGGAGAAGTTGTAGGGTTCGGTGGATTGAGCGAATTGCGAAAATCTACTTTGGCTTAAAGCCATTTGGGTCTCATGGCAAAGAATTGCTTGTAACTTTTTATCCTGCTCCAGCGGGCTTAACTCAAGTTTGATTTGCGGTTTTGGCTTTTGGGTAAGCTTCATTAACCAAGGTCGGTGAATTAAATAGGTTAAAACAGGGCAATTATTAGAAATTTCTGACAGGGCCGTCCGTCCATATAAATGTGTGGCGCGGTGATCGGAGTGTCGGTCAAATTCACTCGGCAGAACGAGCAGGGTTGGCTGCCAAGCGATAAACTCGTTAATTAGGTTTTCTAAAAGACTGTGGTCGCCTTCTTTCCAAAGATTTAGAATTCCTGCATCGGGCAGACCAAGAAAACTGGTAGCTACTTTGCCGTCACCAAGAATTTGTAGGGAGTTTTGTGCTTCGATTTTTCTGCGTTGTCCCCAGCGCACTCTTTCTTCGGTTCCAATAAACCATCTTTTTTCCAGATACCTTTGGGGCCACGGATTATTATCACCGTTGGTAATAAAAATAACTTTAATACTAGCGCCTTTGGCGAGTGCTTGTTGGATGAGTCCACCTGTGCCCAGACATTCGTCGTCGGGATGCGGAGCTAGAATTAAAATGCGAGCATCCCGTTGCAGTAGGTTCTCCAGGGCGTTGGCTGCTACAACATTCTCCATGCACGCTCATCGATGTCGGACACTGCTTTTATGGCAAGAAGTTAACTATTTGCACAAAGGGGGAGAGCCGATCGTTTCCGATCGGCTCTCCGTCTGTTGAGTCATATACTATAAGCCGGATTCTGTCTGAGGGGGTACTCACCTTACCTCTGCGTATTCATTTCTCTGACGTTTTAAGTCCCGCCTTGCGGCGATGCGACAACCCGGAACCTCGGTGGGTGACCTAGTAGCGGTTCCTGTTTATCTTGCACCGGATTGGGTTTACCTTGCCTCCTCGGTTACCCTTGGAGCGGTGGGCTCTTACCCCACCTTTTCACCCTTACCGTTTCCCTTGCGGTAGCGGCGGTATCTTCTCTGTGGCACTGTCCGTCACGGCTTGCGCCGTGCCCCGACTTGCGGCGGGAATCCTACCCTGTGGTGTCCGGACTTTCCTCACGGTTTAACCCGTGCGAATACGCATATATGACTGTCCCAACATCCTACATTTATTTCCTAATTTGAAAAGTTAAAACTCCGCGCACCTCAAATTGACCGAGTTTTTTAACCTCTAATAAGAAAAATATTCTAAGAGTGCTCCGGCGAGATTTGCGCGAGAACAGACTTAGCCGATTTCTGTAATTGATCCCAGCGCTCAGAAAATCCGCTCTCACAGTTTGAAATCAAACGTAGAGTACTCCGCCATTCGAGTAGAGCTCTTTCTAAATCACCCCGTCCGGGTCCGCGTCCATCGGGCTCCGTCGATTGCGATGTTTTATTATGCAGTGCGAAATCTTTTAATAGTTCGGCACAGCCTTCGCCAAACCCATCAGGCAATCCATCATGCAGATAACCTTCGGCAGTGAGCGATTTGTAGGTCAGTCGACAGCAGGCCCCGAGTCGACTGGAGTTTCTCGCAACGGCACCGAGTCTTTCACCTGCCCGCAATTCCGCGAGATCCCAACATAAGTCTTCAACAGGATACGCTTCATCTTCGAGCGAAGCAGCTACCGCCAGTCCTTCCCCGTGTTGAAAGAGTGAAGCGATTTGGCCACGTGCTGTTGGTTTGCCGTCGGCTTTAATGAGTCCGAGCTTGAGCCAGAGTTTTCCTGACTGCGCAGTGAAAAGTTGCGACTGATTGGTTCCGAGAACATTCTTAAGATTAATATCTTCTTTCTCAATGAAGCGTCGGTCCGGATTAATTAAATTTTCTTCCTGCGCATCGGGAATTACGCGAACTTGAGCCGAAGAATAATCTAATTTAACCATCACAGTTTCGCGTTGGATTTGAATGCCTTCAATCGGACGTCCGCCCTGGGTGAGTTGTGGTAAAATGGGTAAGATTTCTTTTTCGATTTGTTCAAGAGTCCAAATCTTGGTCCGAGGTTTCTTGCCCGGCCAATTAATCAGGGCTTTTCGTAACCATTCGACGGGCGTTAAGCCATCGGTCTCTTTGGTCTTGGGAAAATGGGCAAGGGGTACGATTCGACCATAAAAGGTGATGTCTTTTTCCTGTTTTATTTTACAGGGGGTGCCGTAGGTCACGGCTTTGAGTGAGTCGGGCTTGGAAAGTGCAGGGTACCATTCGCCTTTAATTCTAATCAGCGCATCACTCATGGGTACTACCTTGCTGGGACGGATACGCTGCCAACTTCCGTTTCGTCCTAACATTTCTTCCACGCGACGGATGGTGCCCGGAAGTTCCTCAGTCGGAGTATTTTCAATTTCAGTGAGATTGCTCAATCCTAGTTCAATCGGTTCACGCGTGAATAAACTTTGCACAAATTTCTGGGCTGACTCCTTAGGCTTATCGGAGTGACGCATCACGGTAAGAATAGCTGGCCAGTCCAAACCTTTACTTCGTTTGATTTGCAGAGGCTTCGCTTCACCGAGTCGGGGAGAATCGCCTGACCACACGGCATAACCTTTTTCATCGAGTCCGCGTCGACCCGCTCGACCAAACATTTGCAATAATTCATCGGGCCGAATTTCTTGCTCGGCATGTTCGGTGATATATTTCCGATCGGTAACCAAAACCGAGCGTAGCGAAAAATTAATGCCAGCCGCGAGTCCAGTGGTCGCAACGACGACATCTAATTTACCCGATTTTGCCCAAGGTTCGATAAGTCCGCTGCGTTGTTGATACGTCAAACCGCTATGATGCAGACCGACCCCTTGTCTTAATAATTTGTACAAATCATCACCGGCTAACTTTTTTTGTTCCGCTGTTAACTGTGGTCCATTGCCCAGTGGAAGGGCATAGGCAATGTCTTTGGCGATTTGTTCGGCAGCTTTTCTTCTGGGTGCGAAAACTAAAATCGGTCCAAGGTCAGACTGCAGACCTTTAATCACCGCACGTGCGATGCTGCTGCGAACGCCTTCGGGTTCTTTTGTTTCTAAAGCATCCAGCCAGATTTCTTCCAAGGGTACCGGTCGACGGTGTTCTTCAATGAGGGTGACCTCACGTCCGAGTGAACTGAGCCATTCGATCACTGACTTCGGATTAGCAACGCTACCGCTGAGTAAGAGTATTTGAGTTGTTTTTGGGGCGAGGGCTAAAACGGTTTCATAGGCCGCCCCGCGACGGCTGTCCGTGAGCATCTGATATTCATCGATGACTAATAAATTGGGCCCCTTGTTTTCTAGGAATTTCTGACGCTGGGTTTCGAGTGTCGCCACGATGATCGGCGCATTGAGGTTTTCGCTGATATCACCCGTGGCGATACCGACATCCCATCCGAGTTCCGACCATTCAGCTCGTTTGTCATTGGCCAGGGCTCGGGTCGGCACCGTGTAGACCGCTTGGCCTTGATGGCCTCCTTTAATAAATAATTCAAATATGTGGGTCTTTCCTGAGCCGGTGGGTGCTTGAACAATGACGTCTTTACCCGCACGGAGGGCGCGAAGGGCGGTCTGCTGCCAGAGGTCGGGTAGGATGAGACGTTGTTCCGACATATCTACATTTCAGCAAACCGTGCTTGAACTTAGACGCAAGCCAATGGGTGTTTGCGATTGCGACAATTAAGAGGTTTGTACTATCTACTCATTCTATGGCCATCAATAAGGACCTAGCTCAAGGACTTAAGAAAGTGGATCGCGACCTCGCGTTCATGATGGAGTGCTTTGTTGAAGTGCTTGAGCAGTTAGGCCACAAAGATTTAGCCGGTACTTTGCCATGGATGGGTAAACGAAAATTACGTGGCGTTCAAATTTTCTCCTACCGCGGTGTGCAAGCTTACTCGATTGCGTTTCAGTTACTGAACATGGTGGAAGAGAATGCTTCTGCTCAGTCGAAACGTATCCGCGAAGATAAAAACGGACTCGCTTCTGATCCCGGTACTTGGGGCAAAGCTTTTAATCGTCTGCGTGATCAAGGTTTGACCGACAAACAAGTCGCGAAGCGTATCAGCGACATCCATGTTGAACCTGTTTTAACCGCGCACCCGACCGAAGCCAAACGTGCTACCGTTTTAGAAATTCACCGTGAACTTTATAAATTACTAGTTCGTCGCGAAAACAGCATGTGGACCGTTGCCGAACAGCGTGCCATCCGTGATGAAATCAAAGTCGCTCTCGAACGTCTCTGGAGAACCGGTGAGTTTTACCAACAAAAGCCCGAAGTTCAGTCGGAACTACGAAACATTAACTATTTCTTATCTAAGGTTTTCCCCGAAGC
>JBBAUU010000125.1:0-4511 GCA_040398065.1 Opitutales bacterium
CGTTGAGCTTAGCGATACTAATGTTCGATTGATCTGCAATTGGCTTCTTAGCCGTCTCAAGGACGTCTAGGCCAATGGAATCATATAAAGTAATTTTACTATGCGTAAACTGTGCAATTTTAACCCTATGACGGTCGCTATTCAGAACCTGGCACAAACATGATCACCTTCATGCAGCGACCCGAGGAATCCTTCTGGTGATCATGGGCACATGGAAACACTCGTTCCCTTCCCGAACACGAAAGTTAAGAATGTAGCCGCCAATGGTAGTGCAGCCACGCTGCTGTGCGAGAGTAGGTCATCGCCAGGTTCAACGAGCCCAGTTTCCGAAAGGACGCTGGGCTCGTCCATTTTACAAGGGTTTCAGATAAGTCCTCACCGGCCTTATCTGAAACCTCTTTGGCTTTTTTATCGATGCGCCGCGAGCTGACCCAACGTCAATCGCGTCTCGGCCGTTTCTAAAATGTTTTTCTCAATACGTACCAACTCACGTAACGCGGGATCTTCATGGTCATTAAAATCATCCGCACCACTTCCGATATCCCCATCAATGACTTTCCATAATTGCCCCACCGTCATTTTTTCCAACGTCCTCACGGGTCTCATCCCATGCTTTTTAAAATCACCTTCTAAAAGATTTTTCTCCCGACAAATTTGTAAACAGCTTTCAATGACTCCACTGGGTAAATGGGTTTTCGAAATTAAATTCTGAATCAATACACCCGACTCTCCGGCTTCATAACGTCGTAATGATTCTAAACAACAAGTGAACGCTAACGCGCGACGCGATTGGTGACTGAGATGCTCCCAACTTTTATTTTGAGTGAGCGAGCGGCGATGCTGATACGCAAACGCCAGCTGCCCTCCCAGTAAAACGAAGAACCAAGATAAATAAGTTCCGAACATGATGATCACTAAAATACTTACTCCGCCATACAGAGATTGGAGATGCGTTACCTTGCTCACATAGAGCGCCGAGAGTTGATGATTTAAAATAATCAGCGCGGTGACACTGAGTCCGCCAATCGCCGCGGCACTCCAATGGACCCGTCCATTCGGCATGATGTGATTGAAGAGGGTAAAGGCCCCCCAAAGCAGCAGGAAGGAGATGAGCAATGGCCCATTACCACTAATAAATTCAATGATTTCCTCGCCCATAGGCAAACGGATCAAGAAGTCGCCAATCCAGGAGGTACTTTGACCAATGGCATCCGCAATCGAGGCCGCTGACAACATCGTTAAAGAGGTCGCCCCGACTAAAAAGAAGAGAACTAAAAAGAGTAAATAATTCACGCATCGTTTATACCAATGTCGCCCCACACGCACTCCCCAGATTCCATTCAGCGCGTCTTCGACACGACTCAACATGAGTACTGCTAAAGCTAAAATAAAAAATAAACCAATGAGTCCGGCTTCACTGCTCGTCGCATTCGCTAAGAGTTGATCAACCATCTTATCTAAATTTTCACTGATGTCGTGCAGCTTCTGCGTAGGTTCCGCCGCGCTCGCATTTTTTGCTGAAACAGTTTTTAAATTCGATGCGTTGATTTGCGGAGCAATCCATTGAATCGAAGCGACGACAGATTTTTTTGCTAAATTATCTTCTGAACTATTCGACTGTGAAAGAATGTATCCAGAAATAGTTAACGCCAGGGCGAGGATCGGCCCGATCGACATCAAGGTGTAATAGGTCAGCGCCGCCGATTGTTGGGGAATACGGTTCTCTCCAATGCCTCGCCAGCTCGTGATGAAGACTCGGCAAACTGCTTTAATTCGTCCACGCCATCCGCGCTCTCTTAAATCTTGTTTTCCCCACAAATTTTTTAGGAGGGAAGGGGAGTTTTTGGTCTCTTCAGTCGCAGAATTTTTGCCCATTATATTGGCTTTCTAATAAATTTTTACTCTTTGAGCAACCTCGCTCATCAGGGGGTAATTTTCCGGTGAGTAAGACTAATAACTTAGATTTGAACTTGGCTAATTTTATGCTTTTTTAACACGAAACCGCCACACCCCATACCAACCTTAAAAAAATAGTTAAAAACCCCCATTGTGAATAAAGTTTTTTTTGTAAGTGCCCTATGGAGAGCGATTTAAGAAAAAACACTAGATATGGTGTTAAATAGTATTTACACCCCCTAGCCCTAGTATAATTTCCCGATATACCAATACATCTAGCGGCCCTTCCGGCCTCTAAATAAACCCTTTTCTCTCATCACTAAATTTAAATGGAAACAATCACAGTAAAAGTCGGACCAAAAACATTCATCCTCGATAAAGCCAAAGCTGAAGAAGCATTTAAAAACAAACAAGTCATCAATGGTCGTGACTCGATGTTCTTTAATATTCTCCCACTCAAATATCAGTGGGCGTATGATCTTTATAAAACCATGAAAGCTAACCACTGGGAACCAGAAGATGTTCCCATGGGTAAAGACTGCGAACAATGGCGCGATGGTAGTGGTGCAATTACTGAAATCGATCGCTGGATTATCAAAATGGCGATTGGTTATTTTTCCGCCGCCGAAGGTATTGTCGGTGATAATATTATTCACGTCGTTCGTGAAGTCGTCACCGCTCCTGAATTAAAATTAGTTTTAGGTCGTCACGCTCACGAAGAAAATATTCACGCTGACTCTCTCGTGTACATGATCTCATCACTCGGCATTAATCCTCACGAGTGTGAAGCGATGTTCGAAGATATTCCGACCATCGACAAGAAGGCTTCCTTCGTCGTGAACAATTCTCGTGCCCTCCGCCGGAAGCTCGACCTCACCAAGCTCGAAGATAAGCAGGCCCTCGCACACAATATGTTCCTCTTCGGTCAGTGCATGGAAGGCACCCAATTCTACGGACTCTTCGGCATGGTCCTCTCCCTCGCTCGCCAAAATAAATTCCCAGGTATCGGACAGATGTTCCGTTACACACTGCGCGATGAGTCCAACCACATCGATCTCTTCCGCCAACTCTTATTAGAGTTAGTAAAAGAAAATCCAGATATCTGGACCGAGTCATTCCGCGAAGAACTTCGTCAGCTCATGGCCACCGCCGTGAGTCTCGAAAAAGACTTCATCCGCGATTGCCTCCCCGTGAACGCTTTAGGCCTTTCTTCAAAGGAATTTGAGCAATATATCGATTATATTGCCGATCGCCGCCTCCGGAACTGTGGTCTCGAACCACTCGTTTCCCCCGCGCCGATTAATCCATTCCCTTGGCTTTCGGAAATGATGGATCTCAAGAAGGAACAAAACTTCTTCGAGGGCCGCGTAACTGAATATCAGAAATCAGCTGCCTTAGAAAAGGTCGACGACGCCGACCTATAATTAATCGTGTAACAAATTACGCATTACCCCCTCAGTGCGTTATTTGGCACGGTTTCTGTTCTTACCCTCCATCCTCTCCGACCAACCCTCCCCAATTATTCAGGCCCCCGCCTGAATGTCCTACACTTTCGACTCCTCTCTAAAACCAAACCAACTTTCCATCAAAAATGAATCCTGAACTCCCTTTCTACCGCGAAGATATCGCGCTCAAAAACGCCATCCGCACTCCCGCGAATGCGAAGCCACGCTTTAACTGGCGCGAAGCTTTGCCCGCCGCTGTTGCCGGTGCCGCCACTGTCCCCGCCGTCGCTGGCTTTGACTACGGTCGCATCGCTGAAATTGTCGGAACCGCTCTGACCGATCTTTTACTCTCGCGCGAAGTCACCGATATTTTCACCGAACAAAATCGTAACTTCGTCGCTGCCGTCGCCAAACAAGTTTCTGAATCCGTCAGCGATCTCGTTTTAAAAACCGATGGCCTGGTTACCGAGGCACAAATTATTCCGATTATCGAACAAGCACTCATTCAGCATAATCGTCACGACGTCGCCAAAAGTTTAGTCTGCTCATCGGGTTATATTTCGACCCCTGGCAGTGTTGAAGTGAAAGCACGCCTGATGCGTCGCAATCACCAGATTGTGCCCTGGAATCAGTCCAAAATCGATATCGCGATTCGCAAATCATTCCTCTCCTTGGGCTTCGATTCGAGTCCTGCGGAGTTGGTTGCTTCCGCTGTTTCCTACCGCGTGGCTGAATTAAAAGTGAACATCATCGGTATCGAAGAAGTTCAAGATATCGTGCAAGCCGAGTTAATGCGCCAAGGTCACTTCAAAGTGGCTGAAGCTTATATTCTTTATCGCGCTGAACGTACGCGCGCTCGTGAAGTTGAAGCCACGCAGCCTTCCGTTTCCGATGATCGTCAAGAGTCGATGATTTTGGTTAAGGCACCGAACGGTTCGACTTACTTATGGAACGGTGACGATTTACGTAAACGTGTTTCTTACGCGGTGACCGGATTAAATCTCTCGCTCACGGTCGATGAAATCGAACTCGAATTGCGTCGCGGTATTTTCAACGAAATCACCGAGCCAGAATTACGTAAGACCATTGAACTTAATTCGAAGACTCTGGTGGAGCGCGATGCTGACTTCGCCAAGTTTGCGGGCCGTCTCTTACTGACTTACATTTACG
>JBBAUU010000126.1:0-4505 GCA_040398065.1 Opitutales bacterium
GCACAAGGGATTGGTCATTAAGCGCGACGAACTACCAACCCGTCTCGTCCATAACCAATACTCACGTAATGATGCGATTTTAGAACGTTGTAATTTCCGAGCTCGCGGAGAAACCATTGATATTTGGCCTGCCTATATGGAGTCAGCGATTCGCTTAGAGTTCTGGGGCGATACCTTAGAGAACATTCGTGAACTCGATGCGGTAACCTTAAAAGCAGGAAAGTCTCTCGACAAATTTGATCTCTATCCAGCCAACCAATATGTCACTTCAGCAGCTCGTGTAAAAACTGCAGCCGATGCGATTCGTAGCGAACTTGAAGAGCGTGTTGCTACATTTGAAAAAGCTAACCGACTCGTGGAAGCGCAACGTATTCGTATGCGTGTTGAGCACGATCTCGAGATGTTGCGTGAAACCGGATTCTGTTCGGGCATTGAAAACTATTCGATGCACATGTCGGGCCGAAAACCGGGTGAACGTCCCCATTGCTTACTCGATTTCTTTCCTGACGATAAGCTTATATTCATTGATGAAAGCCACGTTTCCGTTTCGCAAATCGGCGGCATGTATCACGGAGACCGCGCACGTAAAGAAAAGCTCGTCGACTTTGGATTCCGTCTGCCCTCGGCGATGGAGAATCGCCCTCTCCGACCAGAAGAGTTTGATACTATTTCGGGACAAACTATTTATGTTTCAGCAACTCCAGCGGCGCATGAATATAAAGTTTCGAGTGTCATCGCTGAACAAGTTATTAGACCTACGGGGCTCCTTGATCCTGTTATGGAAGTCAGACCCATTAAAGGTCAGGTCGAAGATATTATCGGTGAAGCTAAAGCCGTGGCCGCTAAAGGCTATCGTACGCTCGTAACCACCTTAACGAAACGGATGTCAGAAGACCTTTCGCAATTCATGCGAGAGAATGGACTCAAGGTTGAGTATCTTCACTCCGACATCGATGCCATTGAACGCGTTGAAATATTACGTCGCCTGCGGGCTGGAAAATTTGACGTGCTCGTCGGCGTTAATCTTCTGCGTGAAGGTCTCGACCTTCCAGAAGTGGCACTCGTGGGTATTCTTGATGCGGACAAAGAAGGCTTTTTACGCAGTGAAACCAGCCTAATTCAAACATCGGGTCGAGCCGCACGACACCTAGAAGGTAAAGTTTTATTATATGCGGACGTCATGACTAAGTCGCTCACGAAAGCCATAACGATTTGCGGTGATCGTCGGAAACGTCAGGCCGCCTACAATCTCAAACACGGCATTACTCCGAAGAGTACCGTTCGCGCTATTGAAGAAAGTCTAGTCGACGAAGAAGAGGAAATTTTAGAAGTCACCGAAGGCACGAGCGATCGTGATATTGCCCATGTGTTGGCTGATTTAGAAACCGAAATGTTAGAAGCAGCGGACGAGCTACAATTCGAGAAGGCTGCCCAGCTGAGAGATCAGATTGAAGCACTTCGCACGGGCAAACCAGCGCCGGCAAAAAAACGTCCAAAGACACGACGCTAATTTTCTAACTCAGGCGACGGGATAGATCGGCGTCGGTCCACTCGATATAAGTCTTATGTCCACGTGGGTCGACCCCTGGCTGTGAAGTTTGAAAAAGTTTATGCACTAACTGTAAAAGTTCGTGGTCGGATAACGCATCCCCTTTTTTTCGTGCCTTAATCACGGCTATACGAGCCAGGGCATCATAGGCTAAGGCTGGCTTGCCGAAATCACCCTCACGTCTGGCCATTTCAGCCAATAAATCTCGGATGAATATTAAGGAGTCCTCTGGATTCAACCAGGTCGGCAGCGCATTGATACGCCAAAAGTTCCGGCCGTATTCTTCAAAAGAAAATCCTGCGGCAGTGAGTAAATTGTTTTTCTCTTTTAAGACAGCGGCCGGCAAGGGCTCGAGTTCGAGATTCAAAGGAATGAGCAAAGGCTGACTCAGCGGAGTCTGCTCCGAGAATTGTTTTAAAATATCTTCGTATAAAATTCTTTGATGAGCGGCACCGATATCTAAAATAGCTAAGCCCGTGGGAGTTTCAAAAACGGCACGCTCTTCACGGAGTCGTGATAAAAATTTCCAACCCAACTTAAGACTGTGAGGATTACTCGGCACTGCAATAGGTGCAGGCGTAGGAGAATTGATTGAAGTATTCGCGGTGCTATTTACTGCAGGTACGCTAAACACTGGTGCTGTGGGTATGATTGTTTCAGTTGGCAATCCGTCGCCGCCCTTGGATCGCAAGACTGATAGAAGTGACTGAATAATAAATCCACGTACGCTCGCTTCATCACGAAAACGCACTTCACGTTTGGCGGGATGCACATTTACATCAACCCATGCAGGGTTAATTTCCAGGAAGATAAAAGCCAAAGGATATCGACCTTTAGGGATGAGCGTATGGTAGCTCTCCGTTGCTGCAAAGGCCATGGTACGGCTATCAACCGGGCGTCCATTCACCACAGTCACTAGATCTTGGCGGGTACCGCGACTCACGCCCGGTTTTCCGAGCAGGCCGCTAATACGCATACCTTTGACTTCAAATAAAGGCATGACGCTAACTTCTTCAGCCACTTGTTTGCCCCAAATGACTCTCACTCTCTCGAGCAAAGGTACGTGTCCCGGGGAACGAAAAATTTCGCGACCATCTTCTTTTAATAAAAATCCGACTTCGGGATGCGCGACAGCGTAGAGACGAACTAGGCGAATAATGTGGGCAGCTTCGGTTTCGTCTGACTTTAAAAATTTTAGTCGGGCCGGAACGGGATGAAATAAATTGGCGACTTCAATGCGCGTGCCGACGGGCATTCCGTGGTCGCGTTGGTGAATTACTTTACCTCCGTTGATATAAATTTCCGTACCCGAAGCGGCTTCGGTCGATCGCGTTTGTAAAGTAAAGCGAGAGACGCTGGCAATGGATGGTAGGGCTTCACCGCGAAATCCAAAAGTGGCAATACGATCCAAATCAGAAGCGAGACGGATCTTGCTGGTGGCGTGACGTTCGAGACTAAGTAAGGCGTCGGCGGGACTCATCCCGATTCCGTCATCTTCGATAATCACATAAGCTTTACCGCCTCTTGAAAAATCTACCGTGACTCTTTTGGCTCCGGCATCGAGTGAGTTTTCTAGTAATTCCTTAACTACGGCGGCGGGGCGTTCGACGACTTCGCCGGCCGCGATTTGATTGGCGACCGTGGGAGTTAAAATCTGAATTTTAGACATCGGACAGAATCTCGAAAAATAAAGAATTACGCTGAAAGTCAGACGTGGGCAAGTCGAAGACTTTGCAAAGGACAGACTTGCACCTACCGACTCTTTGGCAAGGTTAGAGCCGTGTCTAATCGCTTAGCCCAAGAGTCATCACTCTACCTCCGTCAACACGCCGAGAATCCGGTTCACTGGTGGCCGTGGTGTACGGAAGCTTTTGCGGAAGCAAAGAAACTCAATAAGCCCGTTCTTGTATCCGTAGGTTATTCCTCCTGTCACTGGTGTCACGTCATGGCCCGGGAATCTTTCGAGCAGGCTTACACGGCGGAATTAATGAATAAGCACTTTATCTGCATCAAGGTAGATCGGGAAGAAAAACCCGAAGTAGATAAATTAATGATGGATGCAGTGCAGATGATTCAAGGTCAGGGCGGTTGGCCGTTGAATTGTTTTTGTTTGCCCGACGGACGACCTTTCTTTGGTGGAACTTATTTTCCGCCCGAGGATCGTGGACAGGGACAAGTGCCCTGGCCTCAATTATTAATGCGCGTCGCCGATTTTTATCACAGTAACAAAAATGAATTAGCGGCGAATGCGGATGCCATTGCAAAAAATCTCATTCACTTGACGGTCGCACCTGACGCTAATGGCCTAGCCCCTACTCCACCGGATTTAATAGAAGCGGCGAAACGTATTTGTGAAAATCACGATGACACCTACGGAGGCTTTAGCGGGGCTCCTAAATTTCCCAACCCACCGGTTATTGATTTTTTACTCGGGATTCGAGCCACTAAGGCGGCGGATAATGATCGGGCTTTGGCGACCCGACTGGATGCGGTGATTACGGTCACCTTAGGCGCCATGGCTCGCGGTGGGCTGTATGATCAAATCGGCGGCGGGTTTCACCGCTACTGCGTGGATCGTGATTGGACCGTGCCGCATTTTGAAAAAATGCTTTATGATAATGCGCAGCTCATTGGTACTTATGCTGAAGCTTGGTCGCGTTATCGCGACCCACTTTACCTGGCGGTCGTTGAAGAAACCATTGATTGGCTAAATCGCGAGATGTTAACCGAGAGTGGACTCTTTGCAACTTCACTGGATGCAGATACTGATCACCATGAAGGCACGACTTATATTTGGAAGCCCATTGAAATTGTCGAAGCAATCGGCGAACAAGCGCGAGATTTTGCTCAGGCCTACGGGATCACCGATCAAGGCAATTTTGAAGGAGCCAATATTCCTAAACTTAGAGGAAATATTAAAGAGCGGGAAAAATTTAAGTTAGCCCGACAAAAGTTA
>JBBAUU010000127.1:0-4493 GCA_040398065.1 Opitutales bacterium
TGAAGTTCCTTCGAGTGCGATTGGCGAAGAAATCATGTCGCATTTACAGGCGGTCGATCAAATTGCCTACGTGCGTTATGCGAGTGTCTATCGCGAGTTTCGTGACATCGAAGAATTAGCGAAAGCGATTGAACAATTGCGGACTAAGGGGAAGAAGCCGAATGACCGCTGATACTCCGATGCGCACAGGACAGTTGCGTACACTCAACTCGATGTTGGCGAGATTGGTGGGTACCGATTCGCTATTACGCAGAGATGTCGATGCCGTGGTGCGACTTTACGAGGCGGATGAACAGTCATCGCGCGGGTTGGATACCAAGGGACTCGCTGAGGCGGCGGGCCATTTATTGCACTTGTTGTCGCCCGATCAGCCGATGCCAGCGATTGCCGTTTTAGATCATCGGGAAGAGCCTTTTGAGCCCCTTTGGGCTCCGCAACGTCTAGAGAATGCCCTGGCTGAAGTGGGCGATGCTCAGGACGTTTTGTTGTGGGTAGTGGGGTTACAGGACCAATTTTTATCAGGTGCCAAGGCACGTTCTGCCAAATGTCGCCGTGCGTATGATGAAGCCGTGGAGTCGGTGAATGTACTGACCGCCCGATACTCTAACCGTAGACGCGTGACGGTTGTCGTGTTATAATAAATATTATGACTGCTAAATCTTTATTTCAAAAAATTGCAGATAAAGAAATTCCGGCTAAGTTGATTCACGAAGATGAAACTTGTGTAGCGTTTCATGATATCGCACCGCAAGCCCCCGTGCACTTTTTAGTCGTTCCCAGAAAACTCATTCCAAGAATTGCGGAAGCGACATCGGCAGATGAAGCACTGATTGGACATTTATTATTTGTCGCAAAAAAAGTAGCGAGTGATTTGAAATTAGAAAAAGGATTTCGGATTGTCATCAATAATGGACCGGACGGTGGAGAAACTGTACCGCATTTACATGTGCATGTATTGGGGGGACGTCATCTCAAGTGGCCTCCGGGATAAAATGAATGTACTTGAACAACCCTGTTTAGTGATCGATGGATCGGCCCGCGAGGGTGTGAGGGTGGGCGTGTTGGCGGATGGACGTTGGCTATCCGAATCGACTGTCGACGCAGGTGCTCTGGAGGCGACGACCGATTTAGCTTTAGCGGTTCTCCAGAAAGCGCATTTAAAATTTACGGATATTAAATCTTACGCCGTGTGTATCGGGCCCGGTTCGATGTTAGGTATTCGCGTGTCAGCGATGGCGGTGAGAACCTGGGCTACCTTGTATCAGCGACCTATTTATGTTTGGGAGTCACTCAAACTTTTAGCTGAACATGCATTAGAACAAGGTGTGAAGACGCCTTTTGCAGCGATTAACGAGTCACGTTTAAAACGTTGGAACTTGTTGTCAGTTAAATCAGTGGATTCTTTTGAGCCTACTGTGGAATTAGAAGTCGATGAAGTTAATTCCAGGGCACTGCCCTTGGTCGTTAATCACTCCGCGAATCCATTTCCGAATGCGAAGGTTATCGACGATGTTTGGAGTCATTTACCTAAATTATTTCAAAAGAAACAGTGTCTAAAACTAGAACCTAAACCTGATGCCTTGAATCCTGCGGCAGATTATGCCTTATGGTCAGGTGAACGTCACCGTCGCAACCCATGAGTCAATCCGGACATAATACCAGAGCGTGGGTCGAAATCGATTTACCTGCGTTGGATCGAAATGTCGGTCGGATTAAACAGGCGCTACCCAAGCATATTCGTTATGTGGCGGTGGTGAAGGCGGATGCGTATGGACACGGAATGCCAGAGGTTGTGACACGTCTATTGCAGGCGGGAGTGGATACTTTTGCGGTCGCGAATGTGGCTGAAGCTAGCCGACTACGGGAGATTAGTCCTGACGCTGATATTTTATTATTAAGTCCGACGTTACCGAATGAAATCGCGAGAGCTTTAGAGCTCGGTTTAGATATCACCATTAATTCATTAGAAGAAGCCGATGGCATTATCCGAGCAGCCGAGTCGATGAAAGTAAAAGCCCGAGTACACGTAAAAGTGGATACGGGTATGGGTCGCTCGGGAGTTTGGCATGAACAAGCCGAACAAGTTTTTGCCAAGGTTCTTGGGAGTTCTTCAATCAAATGGTGTGGAGTTTACACACATTTTTCGGATGCTGATACCGACACAGATTATACGATTAAACAGCGACGCATCTTCCTCAATTTATTACAAAAAATACCAAGCGATATTCACACGGATTTTCTCATTCATGCGGATAACAGTGCGGGCCTAGAAAGCTTTTCATCGGACTCACCCTTTAACGCGGTAAGAATTGGATTAATGCAATATGGTTTACCGCCCTCTGCTGGATCTTTTTTAGCGAGTTTAAAACCTGATCCCGTTTTGTCATTCCATGCGAAAGTTGTTTTAGTTAAAGAACTGCCCGCTGGAACATCTATTGGTTATAATCGCACCAAGACTCTGAGTCGTGATTCCAAGGTAGCGATTGTCGCCGTTGGCTATGGTGATGGAGTGCCCACCGCTGCAAGTAATCGCGGGATATTTTTAATTAATGGAAAACGCTGTCCGATTTTAGGACGCGTTAGCATGGATCAAACAGTGGTCGATGTGACTGATGTCGGACAGGTTAAGCCTGGCGACGTCGCAACCATTTTAGGTGCGCAAGGAAATGACCGGATTACGGTGACGGAATTCTGTAAGTGGTCCGACTCGATTCCTTGGGAAGCCTTATGCACGCTGACACAACGAGTGCAGCGCGTTTATCGTTCCGATCGAACCTAGAGTTTAAAACCAAAATACTTTTTAGCGTTTTGGTAACTCACGTCGGCGATGAGTTTCTCGGTCCACTCAGCACGATCTGGGATGCGACCGGAATCAACATCACTGCCTACGAGATCGCAAAGAATGCGACGGAAGTATTCGTGACGTGGGTAGGAAAGGAAAGAGCGTGAATCGGTGACCATACCAACAAATCGACCGAGTAGGCCGAGGTCGGAGAGGGCATTCATTTGATCGCGCATGCCGCGTTCTTGGTCGAGGAACCACCAGCCGGAGCCGTACTGAATCTTTCCAGGGGTGATACCATCTTGGAAGGAACCAATCATGCAGGCAAAGAGGGCGGTGTCGGCAGGATTAATATTATAAATAATAGTTTTACCGAGAGCGTTTTCACCGGAGAGAGTTCCGAACCAGCGAACCAGTCCTGGCCCTTGGCGATAATCGCCGATGGTATCGCAACCTGCGTCAGAACCGAGACGGTTGAGAAGTCCGAGATTTGGATCACGGACGGGTCCGAGGTGAAGCTGAGTGGTCCAACCTTTCGCGTGATTCAATCGGCCCACATGGAGCATAATGTACGCGGTGAATTTTTCGGTTTCAGCGAAAGTAGCGGCGGTACCTTTTTGAGCTTTTTCCCAAATCGATTTCGCTTCGGCGTCAGTACAGGTGACGTCGGGTAAGTATTCTAATCCGTGGTCGGTCGCACGGCAGCCAGCAGCAGCGAAGTCATCATGACGTTTATTAAGTGCGGCGATGAGACCTTCAAAAGTATCGGCATTTTTTCCGCTGATAGCGGAGAGACGTTTCGCCCAAGCTTGAACGCGTTCAGGAAGGTGAACTTTTAGGCAAGCGTCGGGACGGAAAGTGGGAACGATTTGTGTTTTGAAACCCGATTTCGCAATCGCGTGATGGTAGTCGAGCGAATCAGCAGGATCATCGGTGGTGCCGACTAATTCTACTTTCATTAAAGAGAGAATACCACGAGCGGTGAGGTTGCCGTGTTTTAATTGGCGATTCGCTTCATCCCAGATTGGCTGAGCGGTGGCACCTTCGAGGATGTCGTTGATACCGAAGTGACGACGCAGTTCTAAATGTGTCCAATGGAAGAGAGGATTGCGTAAAGTTTGGGGAACCGTTTCGGCCCAAGCTTGGAATTTTTCGCGGGAAGTAGTTTTATTTCCGGTGATGTAGTCTTCGTTAACGCCACATGCACGCATCGCGCGCCACTTGTAGTGGTCGCCTGCGAGCCAGACGGCGGTGACATCTTCGAAGCGACGATCTTCGGCGATATCTTTGGGGCTCAGGTGGCAGTGGTAATCTACAATTCCCTGTGACTTCGCTACTTTGTGGTAAAGCGATTGAGCGGTGGGTCCAGCGAGGAGAAAATTGTCGTCGAGAAATGCCATGGGATTAAATTGCTTTCGCGGCGAAACCGCCGTCGACCACGATTTCGGCTCCGGTCATGAAGCTGCCGGCATCGGATGCCATTAATAAACAAGCACCGATGAGTTCATGAGCTTCGCCAAATCGACCCATCGGAGTTTTTCCGAGAATTTGTGAAACGCGTTCAGGGGTGAGCACTTTTCGATTTTGTTCAGCAGGGAAGAATCCAGGAATGAGTGTGTTAACGCGAACACCGTGAGGTGCCCATTCGCGAGCGAGGTTCTTCGAGAGATTATGGACGGCTGCTTTGGTCGCAGAGTAAGTGAAGACGCGG
>JBBAUU010000128.1:0-4431 GCA_040398065.1 Opitutales bacterium
GGCGGTACTTTAGAATTAGCTACGAACAACGGCGCCTCATTTAACCGTAACACCACCGTCTCCGCAGATGCCACGATTAAATCTGATAGCGCTGCTCTCAATGGTACAGGCGCGACGCAAACCCTCGGCACGCTTTCCATCGGTACACAAACTCTTACCATCGGTAGAGGTGGTAACTTAATTTCAGATTCAGGAACAGCAGGTATCGCCTTTGGTGCTACTACTCTTACGGGTGCTCCGACGTTCACCGTTAATACGGGATCACTGCTCACTTTAGCATCCGTCACTGGCACCGCACAAAATATTATCGTCGATGGTGCGGGTGATACCACTGTAACGGGTGCGATTGCCACCACGACGGGCTCCATCACGAAATCAGGTAACGGTATCTTAACTTTATCGGGTACGAATACTTTCACCGGTGGACTCACGATTAATGCGGGCACCGTTACACTCGGAAGTACCGCGGCATTAAATTCCACTGCGGGATCCGAAAACGCTGTCGTCTTTGGTTCGGGTTCAACGGGAACCTTGAGCCTCAATGGCAACAATGCAACCCTCGCTAGTTTAAATACCAACGCCACACCTGGAACCACTTTTGTTAAGAATGGTAGTGCATCAACTAATGCCACGCTGACCATTGGTAACTCTACCAATGCCGATAGCACCTACGCAGGAACAATTCAGGATGGAAGCTCTGGTACCTTAGCCATCAACAAGGCAGGAACCGGCACATTAACCTTAACGAATGCTAATACTTATACCGGTGGTACAAATATCAATCAGGGTAAGATTGTCTTGAATGGTGGATCGCTTGCAGCAGGTACTGTTTCCATTGCCAGTGGTGCTACGTTAGCGACCAGCGGTGTTGCATCTGTCGGAAGTCTCTCACTCGTGAATGGTGCGATTGTAGATTTAACTTCGGCTGGATTAAGTTTAACCGGTGCACTCACCGCATCAGGTGGAAATTTAAGTTATACACTCGGAAATACTTTAGCGGTAACTGGTGCGCTCACACTTTCTGGTACCGTTAATATTAGTTTAGCAGGAAATTTTGAAGCTAAGCGATACGAGCTCCTCACTTTTGCGTCGGGCGATGCTTCTAACTTCAGCGTTACGACCACCCGCCTAGGTTGGTCAATTACCCCCGTAATCACGGGCACAAAATATTCTGTCGATATTGCTCTCGCTTCATCGAGTCTGAATTGGAATTTATCTGGCGATGGTGATTGGGATGCGGCTACTCCTGCCAATTGGTTTAATAGTAGTTTAACAGCCACACAGGCCTATACCGATGGCGATAGTGTCACCTTCGACAACTCTTCGGGCGGTGTCATTTCACTCAGCGGCACGGTCACTCCGTCCAGTGTTACCGTTAATTCATCAGGCGATTATACTTTCCAATCGGGAACTCTCGCAGGTGATGGCGGTATCACGAAATCGGGTACAGGAAAATTAACTTTATCATTTGCCAATACATTTTTGGGCGAAGTGGTAGTGAATGCAGGAACTTTAGCGGTGACTGATGCGAATGCTTTAGGCGCCACCAGCACGGGAACGCGGATTATTTCAGGTGCGACGCTAGATATTTCGAATAGTATTACGCTCGCGGCCGAAGCTCTCACCCTCGCTGGTACAGGCGTTGGTGGTGTGGGTGCCCTCACGAGTTCGAGTGGAATCAATATCGTTTCGGGCCCGATCACTTTGAGCGCCAGCACTTTAATTACTTCTCAAGGAATTTCCCTCATCGATACTCTTACATTATCGGGCTCAATCTCTGGTTCTAGTTCCACTTTCTCTATTGGTGGAGATGCTGATACTGTCATCAGTGGAAACATATCGGGCACAGGTCTAGCACTTAATAAAATTGGTGCCGGCGTCTTAACTCTCTCTGGCACGAGCAACACTTATACGGGTGGCACAACCATTTCGGGTGGTACATTGATTGCAACTACGGCCAGTCTTCCTGGAAACGTTGTCAGTAATGGCATTCTCCAATTAGAACAATCGACTGACGGAACTTTTTCCGGAATTATTTCTGGTTCAGGTGAACTCATCAAAAAAGGGTCGGGCACCATCACTTTGAGTGGCACTAATACCGTTAGCACCATCTCTTTGTACGATGGTGGCACCCTGGTCATAGATTCACCCTCGTCATTACCAGCAACGGGTGCGGTCACTGTCTACGAGCAATCAAAACTCACACTTTTAACTTCCGGAACTTACGGTGCCACAACTCAGACAATCACTCTGCAACCCACAAATGATAGCTATGTGCCATTAAGTATCGCAAGTGGTACTGCGGTGAATCTTGCCAGCAATCTTGTACTTAATTCTGTATCAAAAATCCAGGTACCCGGAGCTGGAGGCGTTCTTACCTTGAGTGGTGTTCTTAGCGGGCTCGGAAAATTAGTTAAAACTGATTTAGGACAAATCATTATTTCGGGTAATAATAATAATTTTACAGGTGGCACCGAAGTTCAAAACGGTACACTAACTCTCAATGCTGGTTCTAGTTTGGGTACGGGTTCATTGACGATGAATGCACGGGGTGGCCCGGCGACACTGGAGCTCAATGAATCCGCCACGGTTGCCTCACTGATTAGTGGAGATCAAAGCTCGGCGAATAACATCATCTCCATTGCGACCGGAAAAACTTTAACGATTAACGAGAGTTCAACCACAACATTTGGAACCACCGGCGCATCTAGTACCTTTACAATTAATGGTCTGGGTGGATTAACGATGGCGGGATCGGGCGAATTAATTCTCGATAGCACGAATAGTTATACCGGATTGACCTCGGTCACTTCGGGTACGCTCACTGCTAATAATTCTGCAGCAATTTCTTCCAGTGCTTTCGTAAGTTCGAATGCAGTTTTAAAACTCCAAGATAATCAAACGCTGACTAGCTTAGCGGGATTGGGCGAGGTGCGCATCGCTGACGGAAAAACTTTTACCCTTAGTAATAGTAGCAACCAGAGTTTCAGTGGAACTTTCACTGCCACCAGTGGCACCGCTTTCACTAAATCAGGGTCTGGTACTTTAAACTTATCGGGTGCCAGCACACAACTCGCACGCGACATCACACTGAGCGCTGGTACTGTTAAGGCTTCGAATAATAATGCTCTCGGCTCTGGTGTCGTTCTAATTGGCACCGGCGGCTTGAATACCACGGGCACACTTTACGTCGCGAAAGATAAAACCATTTCTAATAATATCACTATCGGGACAGTGGCATCCAGCGGAACTAATACGAGTGCTTTACAAAACCTTCTCACCTTTGATTTCAGTGCGCTCACTGCTTTCGGACCTAGCCCACTCACGGGCACAACGAATGCGGCTATTGGAGCTAACTACACGGGTTTAACTCGGGCGAGTGCGGTTACAGCTCCAACGGGCGGTGCTGCTGCAACTTGGGGTGGAGCTTCGATGACGGCCACTTCAGCAGCTGCTGCAGTCACCGCGAATCAGTTTGTGACCTTCGGATTCAAATCCACCACCAATAGTTTAAAATTAGATACCAACTCGATTTTACCTTATATTAATTACCGTTCAAACGCTGGTGCCGATCAAGTGCAATGGGCCTACTCAATCAACGGTGCAGCTTACACAGATATTGGTAGCGTACTTACTATTGGAACACCTCAGGTTGTTACCACACTCACGTCGTTCCCCAGTAATTTAATTTTAAATGCGAATGATCAGATTACTTTCCGCATGGCGGTATTCAAGCTTGTTACTACGGGTGGTGGAAATTGGTATCTAAAAGATCAAGCGAACACGACGGCTGACTTCGGCATTCAAGGTTATGTCTTATCCTCCTTTGATAATCCAGCCTGGGGTTCAGGTGTTCTCGGTATCGATGAAGCAGGTACCGCTACTTTCACCGGTAATGTCGTCGTCAATAACACTGCCGAATTAACCGCGGCCACCGGTGGTACTGCCGTGTTCACAGGTGAGATTAGTGGTTTGGGTTCACTGACTAAAACTGGCGCCGGCACGGTTGAGCTCCAAGGCGACAACACCTTTACCGGATCACTGACACTCTCGGCAGGAAATCTTAAAGTCGCCACACTCGGTGCAGGTGATGCTGCCTCGCCTCTAGGTGCAGGGGATGATGTTACTGGTAGTATTATATTTAATGGTGGAAATCTCGAATATGCGGGCTCGGGTGAGACCTTAACCCGCGATTTTACTGTAGGAAATGACGGTGCGGGCTTTATCTCCTCGGGCACGGGTGCACTCATCATTGGCCCGGATGCGCACATGGATTTCGATGATGCTGCGGCTTCGAATCGCACCTTAACCCTCGGTGGTACGACGGATATCGCCGTCGAAAATATTTTTAATCCAACCAAGATTAATGCCGAAGATGTTAACAATCTCTTCACCAAACTCGTGAAGCAGGATACTAATAAGTGGATTGTG
>JBBAUU010000129.1:0-4430 GCA_040398065.1 Opitutales bacterium
CACTGAACCTAGTTTTGAAATGGATTTACGTTCACCTAATTTAGGACGTCTCTCCAATCGCTGGATTGAAATTATGGGCTGCGGTTTGGTGGATCCTAAAGTCCTCGAGCTTTGTGGATTAAATCCTAACGAATATTCAGGCCTCGCCTTCGGTTTAGGCCTCGAACGTATCGCCATGCTCGTTCATGGCATCGACGATATTCGTCACTTCTATAACAACGATCTACGCTTCTTGCGGCAGTTCGCCTAAATCATGAAAGCCTCTTTTCAAGCGCTCGGCCGTCACGTGGATCTTTCCGGAGTCACTCCTGAAAAATTATCCGATGTTCTTCCAATGCTCGGGCTAGAAGTTGAATCGATTCATTCATTCGGCCTCGCCCCATTGCCATTCGTCGTCGTTGGCGAAATCCAATCTTTCGAAAAACACCCGCAAGCCGATCGTCTCAGCGTTTGTAAGGTCGATGTCGGTGATGGTACCATCCGCCAAATTGTCTGCGGCGCTAAAAATTTCAAAATCGGTGACCGCGTTCCGGTTGCACTTCCTGGTACAATCATGCCGAGCGGATTCGAAATCAAAGTTTCGAAACTGCGCGAAGTGGAATCGCAAGGGATGATGTGCTCATCCGAAGAGCTAGGCCTCGGTAAAGGTGAAGATGGTTTATTAATCCTCACCGCACAAAAGCCCGCTATCGGCACTCCCTTAAATAAACTCTACGGAAAGCCTGATTCGGTTTTGGAAATTTCCGTCACTCCTAATCGTGGTGATTGTCTTGGCTATCGTGGCCTCGCTCGCGAAGCCGCTGCCGCCCTGGGTTTAACTTTAAAACCACTCACAGTTAAAACCGCTGCCGGACTCTCCGCATCGCCTTCCGCGAAAGACGCTTTTAAATTTGTTCGTTCTGAAAATTCTTTCTGCCCTTACTACACCGCTCGCACGCTGCGTAATGTGAAAGTGGGACCGAGCCCCGATTGGCTCCGTCGTGATCTCGAAGCTGTCGGCCTTCGTCCCATCAACAACGTCGTTGATATCACCAATTGGGTGATGCTCGAGTTAGGACAACCGTTACACGCTTTTGATGCCGCTAAAGTAAAAGAGGGGATTGAAGTGCGTGCCGCTAAAGCTGGCGAAGAGTTAACTTTACTCGACGGTAAAAAACTTTCTCTCGATTCTACTTCATGGGTAATCGCCGACGCTCAACGTCCTTTAGTTCTCGCTGGCGTCATGGGCGGCGTAGATAGCGGAGTTTCTGCTACTACTACCGATATTATTTTAGAATCCGCTTGGTTTACTCCCGGTGAAGTGCGTCGCATCGCTCGTCGTGCCGGTATTTCAACCGATTCTTCCTATCGCTTTACTCGCGATGTGGATCCTGCGGGCGTTGAACTCGCTTCACGCCTTGCGACCGATTTATTAATCGAACTCGCGGGTGCTGAAGTAGTCGGTCCCGCGGTCAGCACTGGTAAACCTCCACGCGCCGATGTTAAAATCGAAGTCCCCGCTGGATTCGTCGCTACCAAGTGTGGTACACCCATTACCGATGCAGATGTCGTGAACGCTTTACAAAAATTGGGCTTCACCGTCGAAAAATCTAAAGAAGGTTTCAGTGTCACCGTTCCATCTTTCCGTTCTGATGTCACGCGTCCGATTGATTTAGTTGAAGAGTTTATTCGTATCTACGGAACTAATCAAATTCCTGCGGGCCGTCCGATTGCTCCACTACCTGGAGATGAAGACACTCGCTCCTCAGTCTTCACCCGCGAAGTTGCCTCACGCCTTATCGGTGCAGGATTTAGCGAGTGCTGTCACTACACTCTGCGTGATGTCTCAGAAATTGAACGCACAGTCGGTGCCGAGCATGCCAAACTTCTCGCACTGGAAAATCCTTTGACTGCTGATCAGTCTCACGTCCGCGCTTCTTTAGTCCCCGGCTTAGTCGGTGCTCTTTCTCGAAATGTCGCAGTGAATGCCGACCCTCGTGGATTCTTTGAAGTCGGCGTAGTCTTCCGTCCGCAAGCAGATGGCGCCGTCCGCGAATTTTTATCCGTGGCCTTCGCCGCTCCCGCTGAAGCCCTCGTTCGTTCATGGAAAGTTCCTGCGAACTTCGATATCATCAAAGCGAAACGCTTCCTACAAGATATTGCCCAATTAGCTGGAGTTGCTGCGACACGCGTTTCTTTCACCGATGCTAAGAGCGCACTCTGGCAACTTGAACACGCCGCGAACCTAAGTGATCGTGGACGTTCGGCCGAAGGTGCTTGTGGTGTGGTCGAACTTCGCTGGACCCGATCAATGGGACTCAAGGGTTCCATCATCGCAGGTGAAGTCATGTTCCCACGTTCTAGTTTTGTGGATGTTCAACGCATTCCTCGCTTCGAAGCCTTCTCATCTTTCCCGCCTGTCACCCGCGACGTCGCTGTGATTGTTCCGGTCGCGACCTCCGCCTCCGAAGTGCTCATGCGCGTTCAACAAGCTGCAAGCAAAGCCGCTGGGAAGGAATTTGATTTAGAATACGTCAATTGTTTCGATGTGTTTAATGGACCTGGCTTACCTGAAGGTTCCAAGAGCTTGGCTTTTGAAATTCGCTGGCGTCATAATGAGCGCACGCTCACTGACGAAGAAACCAATCGCGCGTTGGGCACAGTCATCGCCGCTTTAGAAAAAGGAGCCGGCTGGGTCATTCGCAAATAACTATGGCTAAAGGTTTCGACATCGATCACTTGGCGAAATTAGCGCGTTTAAATTTAACCGCTGAGGAAAAAGTACTTTATTCGAATCAGTTGACTCATGTTCTGACCTATTTCGAAACACTCGCGAAGGCCGATTTACCTGCGAGTTCTGACGTCGCTTTGGTCGTTACCGAAAAAGCATTAAGAAGTGATGAACCGGGAGTGTCTCTGGGTTCCGACGCTGTTACCAAAATTGCTCCTGCTTCCCATGATGGACAGATTTCTGTGCCACGGGTAGTAGATGATGAATCCTAAGAAATGGCTGAAGAAATTTATAAATTATCAGCCACCGAAATTTCCAGCCGTCTTACGGCTGGCAAACTCACGTCTCGTGCCGTTGTTGAGGCGTTGATTGCTCGCTATCATCAACTCAACAAAAAGATCGGTGCATTTACTTCACTGGATGAAAAAGATGTTCTCGCTCAAGCGGATGCCTCGGATGCTCGACGTAAATCCGGTAAAGTTTTAAGTCCACTCGATGGTATCCCTGTAGCGATTAAAGAAAATATCGCGGTGAAGGGTCAGCCTCTGACCTGTTCGAGTAAAATGTTAGCGAATTTAGTTTCACCTTATGACGCTCACGTTGTCGAAGCTCTGAAATCCGCCGGCGCAATTATTTACGGACGTTTAAATATGGATGAATTTGCAATGGGTTCCTCGACCGAGAATTCTGCAATTCAAAAAACTTTTAATCCTTGGGACCTCGCCTGCATTCCTGGTGGTTCTTCGGGTGGTAGTGCCGCCTCTTTGGCTTCTGGTTTAGTTCCCTTAGCCTTAGGCTCAGATACCGGTGGATCCATTCGCCAACCTGCATCCCACTGCGGTATTGTGGGCATGAAACCTACTTATGGTTTGGTTTCACGCTTTGGTCTCGTGGCGTTCGCTTCTTCACTCGACCAAATTGGTCCGATGGCTCGCACGGTTGCTGACTGCGAATTATTGCTTAAAGTTTTAGCGACACCTGATGCGCGTGACATGACTTGCTTTGACTCGACTCAACGCAACCAACTTCCCGTCGCCACTGAAAAATCTTTACGTATCGGCATTCCGAAAGGTCTGCTCGGAAAGGGTGTAGGTCCTGAAGTCGCTGCCGCTACCCAAGCCGCCATCGATTTCTATAAATCTAAAGGCGCTACGATTGTTGAAGTGGATTTACCTTCGTCCGAATTAGCCGTTCCTACTTACTACGTTGTCGCTACCGCCGAAGCCTCCTCCAATTTAGCACGCTATGATGGTGTTCGCTACGGCCATCGCTCTGCTAACGCCAAGACTCCGATTGAGATGATGACGAATAGTCGCTCCGAAGGCTTTGGTCCGGAAGTGAAGCGTCGAATTCTTTTAGGTACTTTCGTCCTAAGCGCCGGATATGCTGACGCGTATTATGTGCGTGCATTGCGTGCTCGTTCAAAAATCCGCGCCGAACACTTGGCGGCACTCGAAAAAGTGGATATGATTTTAAGTCCGACAGTTCCAACTCCAGCCTTCAAGGTTGGCGAAAAGGTATCGGATCCTCTGCAATTATACCTCGAAGATATTTTCACGATTCCTGCAAATCTCGCCGGTTTACCTGCACTTTCCGTGCCCTGTGGTAAGTCGGGCCATCTCCCCGTAGGCTTCCATTTAGTCGGTGCTCCATTATCAGAACATCACCTTTTCGCGGCGGATCAATTATTTGAATCCGCACATTCATTCGCTAACCAACA
>JBBAUU010000130.1:0-4377 GCA_040398065.1 Opitutales bacterium
GAAAAGCCAAGGGATTGATTTTCTGAATTATGCTTTTGAGAGTGATCCACGTATGCAGATTCCGCTGGAGGTTTCGGATGAACCAAATCGACCTAATATTCAGCTTTATCATCACATCGCATCGTATGCAGATTTTAAAAATAAAAGAGTACTCGAGGTAAGTTGCGGACACGGCGGGGGAGCTTCTTATCTTACTCGATATCTAAAGCCTGCCGAATATGTCGCGATGGATTTAAATCCAGCGGCCATTGAATATTGTCGAGGCCGTCACGCCGTGACTGGATTAAAATTCATGCAAGGTGATGCGATGAACCTACCTTTCGCTAATGAAAGTTTTGATATCGTAATCAATGTTGAAGCCTCACATTGCTATCCTCATTTTTCACAATTCTTGAAAGAAGTTGCCCGTGTTTTAAAACCAGGTGGGCATTTAGTGTATGCTGATTTAAGATATGAAAGTGGGGTAGAGGAGTGGATGCAGGATTTATTCGGTCAGCCCTCACTGCGTGTGAATCAGATGCGTTTGATTAATCCTGAAATCATACGGGGCATGGAATTAAACACTCCACGTTATACGCAAATGGTAAAAGACTGTTTGCCCAGCTATTGGCATAAACTAGCCCTCGATTTTGCGGGCGTAAAGGGATCGAGACTTTATCGCGATGCGCAGAGCGGTGAACTTACTTATCGTTCACTCCACCTGACAAAAATTAAAAATTAACCCTTTCGAGATTCGAGCTCTAGCCAACGCTGCATGGCGACGTTGTAATCTGCTTCGATGGTTTGAAGGCGTTTCTGTAATTCAGCAAAAAGTGCCCCGCCATTTTTATAGACATCGGGGTCGGCTAATTGAGCCGCAATTTTAGATTGTTCCGCTTCGAGTTCGGCAATCTTCCCAGGTAGCTCAACGATATCTTGGCGGTCTTTATTGCTTAATTTAGCTGACTTACCGGCGGCAGGTTTTGTTTCTGGTGCAACATTCGTTTTGGCCGCAACGGCCTGTCCGCGTTTGCTGTTCGCGATACGTTCCACTTCATTGCGCCAATCGGTATAACCACCGGCATGTTCGGTGACGACACCATTGCCTTCAAAGACCAGAGTACTGGTGACAACGTTATCAAGGAAATCACGATCGTGACTGACGATAATAAGCGTGCCTTTATATTCGACTAAAAGATCTTCGAGCACGTCTAACGTTTCCGCGTCTAAATCATTCGTTGGTTCATCGAGGACTAATACATTGGCGGGTTTGGTGAACAGACGAGCGAGGAGCAGTCGATTACGTTCACCCCCGGAGAGCACTTTAGCTTTGGAGCGAGCACGGGTAGGTTCGAAAAGAAAATCCTGAAGGTAACTAATGACATGTCGGGAGCGTCCTTGCACTTCTACCGTGTCGGAATCTCCCGCAAGATTTTCAGCGACGGTTAAATTATCGTTAATCAATCCACGCATTTGGTCGAAGTAAACGACTTCGAGTTTGGTACCAAATTTAATATTACCACCGGTGGGCTCGAGTTGGCCCATTAACATTTTAACTAAAGTAGTTTTGCCAGCGCCGTTGGGGCCGATGAGACCGACCTTATCTCCACGATTTAAGCGGAAGGTGAAATCGCGAATAATTTTCTGATCCTTGCCGTAGGAAAATTCAATGTTTTCGGCTTCCACGACGCGTTCGCCTGAGCGATCGGCGTTACTAATTTCCATTTTAGCTGCACCCGTGACACTGCGCATATCAGCACGAACCTGTCGGAGGACTTTTAACGCCTCCATACGGGCATTGGATTTGGTTCGGCGAGCGCCTGGACTTCTGCGTGACCAAGCTTCTTCTTGAGAAAGCTTTTTATCGAAAGCTGCTTTTTGACGTTCCTCCGCGATAAATAATTCTTCTTTTCGAACTAAGTAAGTATCGTAATCGCAAGACCAGCTCATGAGTTTTCCGCGGTCGAGTTCGATGATACGATTCGCCATGCGACGAAGAAAAGCGCGATCGTGTGTCACGAATAAAAGTGGAATTTTTTCTTCGAGCAGAAATTCTTCCATCCAGAGAATCGATTCCAAGTCCATGTGATTGGTCGGTTCATCGAGTAAAAGTAAATCCGGTTTCGCCGCTAGCGCTTGGGCGAGTAAGCAACGACGTTTCAAACCGCCGGATAAATCATCAAACGCTTTTTCGGGATCGAGACCGAGGCGTTCGATTAAACTATCGACGCGCACATCGCGTTCCCAGTCTTCTTCGATGGAGTCGGTACGTAAACCGCTCTCCACAATGCTGCGCACGTTGCCGGGTAAGTGATGGGGGATTTCTTGGGTTAAACGGGCCTGCGTGACACCATCGGGATGCGTCACCGCTCCGGAATCGGGTGCCATTTCTCCGGCGGCAATGCGCATGAGGGTGGTTTTGCCCGCTCCATTGCGTCCTAATAAACAAACTCTTTCACCTTCTTCGATTTGTAGATTTAAATGATCAAGCACGGCTGGTCCGCCAAAATTAACGCAGATATCGAGTAAACTTAAGAGAGCCATTGTGGGTGGTTTGCTAGAAACTAAAATGATAAGCGAGAAAACATTTACCCAATTTTCTTTAGTTTGCTAATTTCAGGAAATTGCCAAGCGGTGATGCCCATTACGCCGAAGACGGCCAGCCCGCCGATGATGACCGAATTAACGGTGCCAAAAATACGTGCCATCAGGCCCGATTCCGCCATCCCAAGTTCATTAGAGCAGCCAATAAAAACAGCGGTAACGGCGGACACTCGACCCATCATTTCCGGCGGCACACTGGTCTGTAATATCGTTTGGCGGATGATGACATTTACCGCATCGGCGGCCCCCGAAATAAATAAAAATAGACAACTTAAAATGAAAGCACCGATGAGTCCATAGCCGAAGAATTGAGCGATGGGAATAGCAAAACCAAAACCGATGATACAGAGACCGAAAATGCCAAACGAGAGATAGAGTGCCCGACCCGCATTTTTAAATGATGGAAGAAAAATTAAGCAGACGGACGTGATCACGGCACCGCTGGAAGTAGCGGCCCGCAAGACACCAAATCCTAATTCTCCTACTTGGAGCATTTCCGCGAAAAGAGGGAGTAACGCGACGGCGCCACCCAAGAGAACCGCAAATAAATCCAAGGTAAATGCGCCGAGCATGACCCGTTGGCCGAGCATGAAATTGATACCTGCTCGTAAGCTTTGAAAGATCGGTTCACGAACTTTGGATTGTAATTTTTGACTTGTGCGTACGCAGGAGGTGGAAATGAGTGCCGACAATAGTAAGACACTCATGACCGTGTAGGCCAAGCTGGCGCCGCCGTACCAAAGCATGACGCCGCCGATGCCTGGTCCTAAAACGGAAGCGAGTTCAAACAATGAATTTCGCCAACGAATGGCATTCGACATTTTTTCTCGTGGCAAGATTTCTGCCAGCATGGCCTGTCGCGATGTCGTCAAAAAACTTCGGGCGAATCCACCGAGTACGACGACAGAATAGAGTAAGATTAATTTAACCGAAGGCGTTTCAAAATTAGGTATGAAAAATAAAACCGAGCTAAACAAAAGCATCGAACCCAAGGCGCTACAGGCAATGCGATGGCGATTGTGGTTATCGGCAAAGTGACCGGCAAAAAGTACCGTACTCACAAAGGGAATGACTTCGGCGAGGCCGATACCGCCGAGGGCAAGTGCCGCCACTTTATGATCCGCTTTGGTTAATTGAAAAACCTGCCAGGCAATAGCCACCGTTTGAATCTGGATTGCTAATGTACCAAGAACTAAGCCTGAGATATAGAAACGAAAGGGGGTGGACTTTATAGCGGAAGTGCCGGTGGGTTCATTCAAGTCCATTCCCGCATTTGACGAACAATTGCTTAATGGTCAAACCTGCTTAAAAGTAGGTAAAAAATCACACAATCTTCACTTTTTGAGATGCCTTTTAATCTTTCAATGAATGTGTTTTTACCTTCATAATGTTTTTTAACCTAATTTAGAAATATTATGACCCAAAAGTTATTTGGTACAGATGGTATTCGTGGTCGTGCGAATGAGTACCCGATTACCTCTGAGGTCGCGCTGAAAGCGGGTCAGGCTATTTCTCGTGTCTTAAAATCTAAGGGCGCAAATCATAATCGCGTGGTGATTGGCAAGGATACCCGAATTTCTGGGTACATGTTAGAAACCGCACTGACGAGCGGCCTCGTGGCGAGCGGGATGGATGTTTTTCTGGTCGGTCCAATGCCCACACCCGCAGTGGCTCATTTAACCAAATCGATGGGGTGTGGTGCTGGCATCATGCTGACGGCTTCCCATAATCCTTATGAAGATAATGGTCTTAAAATTTTTGGACCAGACGGTTATAAATTATCTGACGAATTAG
>JBBAUU010000131.1:0-4365 GCA_040398065.1 Opitutales bacterium
ATATGACGCACTCACGATGGACACGTCTGGACGGCCTATTACAGGCATCGACCAAGACGTTTAAACCTAAAGAAGGTAAATATTTATCGTTGTGGAAAAAACTTCAAAAACAATCCCTGGTTAAACTAGAAAAGATTGTGAATGTAGATTGGGCGTTTGAAGGAAAAGTCGTTTCGCTCATTGATGAAACGCTGGGTGCTGATGATCGCTTATTTATTGGCAGCAGTATGCCGATTCGTGACGTGGAGTGGTTTTATCATCCAGCGGGTGCAGGCCCAGAAGTACTGTGTAATCGGGGCGCTAATGGCATCGATGGAACCGTTTCAACCGCACTGGGAGCGTCGATTGAAGGTAAGCACAATGTACTGGTCTGTGGTGATTTAACCTTTTTACACGACAGTAATGCCCTGCTCACGGCAACGGGTCATACTGGTGATTTAACCATTTTAGTTATCAATAACCAAGGCGGCGGAATTTTTAACCATCTTGCGGTAGCGGAAAAAAATAAGCATTTTGAAAAACTCTGGGGGACGCCGCAGATTGCCGATATTGGAAAACTCTGTGCGGCACATTTAGTACGTCATAGCATGGCCAATACGTGGGCAGAGTTGCGAAAACTTTTAGAGATTCGTGGACGCGGAGTTCGCGTTATCGAATTCTGGACGGATCGCGAAAAGAATGCCGAATATCGGCTGAAGTCTTTCGGCACTAAAAAATAATTTTACTTAGCCCAACCCCAGCGTGGGCCGAATGGGTGAAGGATGACTAAGGGACGGCCGACGACGTCTTTTCCTGGCACCTCTCCCCAGCCACGTGAATCGAAACTATTCGCGGAGTTGTCTCCGAGGGCGTAGTAATGTCCGTCCGTCACTTGGTATTCATTGGTCAAAGGAATAGAATACGCGTGATTTCCGATGTCGGCCAAATACCCGTAATAATTGCTCGAAATGGCTCTTTGAGAATTCAGTGCCATCGGCTCAGGGCTAGTGACCTCACTGCTGTTGATGAATAATCTTCCCTCGCCATCGACGCGAAGTTTATCACCGGGCGTACCCACGAGTCGTTTAACGTAATAATTTTGAGAAGGGACGCCTTGAACAGCTAGACCTGGAATATGATGAGTACGGAAGACAAATGTATCACCTCGAGATGGATTAACAAAGTGGTACGATACGCGATCCACGAAAAGCATATCGCCGGTAAGAATATCAAAATTTAATACATTTTCTCCGGCCTGCACATTCATGGAGGTTTTTAACATCGGACCGTTAGCGGTTTCTTCGATTAGGTTATTCGACTGGGCATGTTCGATTACTTTTTCCCAGCGCTCGTTATCCTGACGACGTAACGGCATAGCAGCGTAGTTGGGATAAAAGGTACGTAACAACACACCGTCTAAATTAAAATCTTGGGGTACGGAAATCGCCTGTGCACGATTGCCGATATAAATTTCTTGATAGTCTGCACCAGCGGCTCGATGACGTAGGCGATAGCGTCTCACAGTACCATCGTAGCCAAGGAACTCTAAGGGTATTTTAACGGTGCCTGAGTCTTCAGCCTGAATTACATAGGTAGAAGACCAATCAGTAATTTTGCTTAAAATGCGTTCTTGAGTGGTGGGGATCGGAGCGGACGGCGCACGTACCACGGAAGTCATTCCGTTGTAGGTCGGCCACATGGAGTTTGTGGGAATTTTAAAAGGTTGAAGAAAGAAACTGCGAATACCACCGGCGACGATGGCAGCCATCACGATCATTTCAACCAAGTCAGCCATAAAACTAATTGGGAAAATCTTTCCACCGTGTTCAACGTGCACCTTGCGGAGTGCATTGATATCTTGTTCTAGTTTCTCGGCGTTAAACTCTTTCGCCTTGAAGGTCGCTTTAAGTTGAGCCTCAAGACTCTTAATATCTTCTACGACGTCGGCTGGTAAAACATCCTGACGATAGAGTATGACTTTTTCTGCACCTTCCAGCACCGCCTTAGCTTCTTTGCGAAGCGCTTGTTTTTCGGTGAAGACTGGAAACATGACGGAAAGTTAGACCTTAAACCCGGAAGTGAAAAGAAAAGAAATTAGCCCTCGTTCTTAAGAATCTTAATAAAAGCCTCTTGAGGGATATCTACCTTACCAATTTGTTTCATACGTTTCTTACCCTCTTTTTGTTTTTCGAGGAGTTTACGCTTACGGGTGATGTCACCGCCGTAACACTTAGCAGTCACGTCTTTACCAACCGATCCGATGGTTTCGCGGGCGATAACCTTGGAGCCGACAGCGGCTTGGATAGCCACTTTGAATAATTGGCGAGGGAGGAGTTCTTTAAGCTTTTCGCAGAGTGCACGACCACGACCTTCGGCTTTGCTAGCGTGTACGATGGATGAGAAGGCGTCGACGGGCTCTTCGTTCACGCGGATGTCCATCTTTACAAGGTCGGATGTCACATACTCGCCCAATTCATAATCCATCGAACCATAACCGCGGGTAATGGATTTGAGACGATCGTTAAAGTCGACTAAGATTTCGTTCAGCGGCAATAAGCAGACCAAGACGACACGCTCGCCGTCGATGGTTTCAGTTTTTTCACAGATACCACGCTTCTCTTGAACGAGCGCGAGCATGTCACCAATGGATGTTCCAGGAATGTGAATGTGAGCACGGATAGTTGGCTCTTCGATATGTTCGATGGCCGATGGATCGGGCATGACAACGGGATTATCCATGATGTGCTCAACGCCATCGGTGGTGAAAACTTTATAAACAACGGATGGATACGTGGAGAGAATATCTAAATCGTATTCGCGACGAAGACGTTCTTGGACGATTTCCATGTGGAGTAATCCAAGGAATCCGCAGCGGAATCCGAAACCGAGCGCTGTTGAACTCTCCGCAGTGTACGTGAGAGAGGCATCATTAATCGCCAATTTCGCTAAAGAGGTTTTTAGTTTTTCGTAATCGGCCGTGTCTAAAGGATAAATACCGCTGAAGACCATCGGACGGACTTCTTTGAATCCGGGAACAGGTTCTTTAGCAGGATCGTTAGCGAGTGTGATGGTGTCCCCTACTTTCGCATCAGCGACTTCACGAATATTAATGACAATGTAGCCCACAGAACCAGGACCCAGTTCATCTTGTGGCTTCATTTTCGGTGAGAACACGCCCACTTCTTTAATCACCGAGCGAACACCATTCGACATCAGCTCAATCGTTTGGCCGGCTTTGAAAGTTCCAGAGAATACACGGACGTAACTGATAACGCCTTTGTAAGAATCGAATAGTGAATCGAAAACTAAAGCGCGGTGTTGGGGATATTCCGACCAGCGTGGGGGCGGAACGCGTTTAATAATCGCGGCAAAAATCTCGTCGATACCGATGCCTGATTTTCCTGAAGCGAGAACGGCATCTTGTGCGGGGATGGTTAAAATATCTTCGACCTGACGACGGGCTTCCTCGGGTCGGGCACTCGGCAGATCGACTTTATTAATAATCGGAACGATTTCTAAACCTTGGCCCATGGCGAGAGTTGCATTGGCAACAGTCTGAGCTTCCACGCCTTGTGAGGCATCGATTAAAAGTAATGCACCTTCACACGCGGCGAGAGAGCGTGAGACTTCATAAGCGAAGTCAACGTGTCCGGGTGTATCGATTAAATTTAAAATATATTTTTTACCATCGGGGGCGGTAAAATTCATCGTCACTGGGTGACACTTAATCGTGATGCCCTTCTCGCGCTCTAAATCCATCCCGTCGAGCAACTGCTCTTTCATTTGTCGCTTCTCAATCGTCTTCGTATGTTCGAGCAAGCGATCGGACAGCGTCGTCTTACCGTGGTCGACGTGAGCGATAATGCAGAAATTTCTTATATGATCTAAAGACACAGGTGAGAGCGGAAGGGTTTAATAGGATGCGAGTGCGGGTGCTTGTCCAGCATTAGCCCCAGAGAACGGCAAATTAAGCAGGAATCTCAGCAAACTCGTGAATTGAGGTAATTGGAGCGGTGGGCGCGGTGCGCTTCATCATACCAGCGAGAACGCCACCAGGGCCACACTCGTAAAATTGGGTGATTCCAGACTCAGCAGCAGCCTTACAATCATCTTCCCAGAGAACTGAGGATACGACCTGTTTAACCAAGGCGGCACGCAAGTCATCGGGGTTTTTCAATACTCCACCCGTGGTGTTTGAATAAACTGTAACGCCAGGAGTTTTGAATTCAATCATCGCTAAGAATTTTTCAAATTCTTTTCGAGCGGGTTCCATGAGGCGACTGTGATAGGCGCCGGCAACGACGAGAGGTTTTACTAATTTAAAAGGACCAAACTCTTTAGCACGAGCTACAGCGGCTGTTACTTTTTCGTTGTCACCTGATATCA
>JBBAUU010000132.1:0-4171 GCA_040398065.1 Opitutales bacterium
ATATGTGCTGGGGTGATGTCGGCAGTGGCATTGCTCGTGGTGCTGACTAGGTTGTAGTTGCCGGCGTTGGATCCACCGAGAGTGAGTCCAGTGATTAATACATCTTTATCATTCCCCACGTGTGGGTGTTCGGTGAATGTACCCGTTGCGGTGGCGACGGTGAGTGTGTCGGAGCCTTGTATGCCCGTAAATAAAGCAGTACTTACATCCAACGTCGCATCCGAGTTACTATTATAAACTTTATTATTAGCGGTGATGTTGGTGATTGCACTGATGTCAGCCTTGGTAATGTTGGCAGCAGAAGTAGCCACGGTGCTTTGTAGATTGTAGTTACCTGCATCTGTACCACCTAAGGTCAGTCCCGTGATATTGACCGTCTTTCCGTTGCCCACATTTTTATCGATGAAATTTCCGGTAGAAGTACCAACGAGCAGATTATCTCCCGCCAAAATACCTGTAAAGCCCGCACCTGTCGTATCGAGAGTGGCGGTCCTATAGCTATCATAAACTTTATCCTGCGCTGCAATGCCAGTGATTGCCGCAATGTTGGCCTTACTGATATTTGCCTGAGTTATGGCCGTAGTTTTAACGAGATTATAGTTTATCGCATCTGTACCACCTAAGGTTAGTTCGGTGATGTCGACCCTTTTATTATCCCCAACACTTTTATTAATGAATGCTCCAGTCGAGGTGGCAACAGTGAGATTATCCGTTCCGAGTCTTCCCGTAAATGCCGCCGCACCTAAATTGAGAGTGGCAGTGGTGAAGGTATCATAGGTTTTATTATTAGCGGTGATGCCGGTGATTTCCGTTATATCGATTGCTGTGATATTTGCTGTCGCGGATGCGTGATCATTAAGCAGAACGTAATTCACTGCGTCGTCACCGCCCAATTTTAAGCCATTGATGCTCACAAGTTTTCCGACGCCAACATATTTATTATTAAAGTTCGCCGTCGTAGAGGAAATATCGACGGTGACGTCGTCACCGAGAACAATACCAGGAATCACGGCTCCGGAAATATCCAGTGTTGCTGTCGTAAGTGTATCATAAGGTTTATTATTGGCTGTAATTCCTGTGATTTCGCTTACACTGCTAATGCCTAGCGCTGAAATATTGGCCAAGGCTGTCGCGGAATTAACGACAAGATTGTAGTTCCCAGCATCCACGCCACCTAAGGTTAGTCCCGTGATGTCGACAATTTTGTTAGTGCCGACATGTGCACCGACCACCGCACCTGCCGTGCGAAATGTTCCAGTAGTCGGTGTTGCGACATTCAGATGATCGCCACTGAATTCCCCATTAAAAACTGCTGGTGCTAGATTCAGCGCGGCAGTATCATTGCCGTCATAAACTTTGCTGAGGGCTAAGATGCCGGTAATTGAACTGATATCAGCTTTAGTGATATTAGCCGAGGTGAGGGCAGTGGTATTGCTTAAGATATAATTTTCCGCATCGGTTCCACCTAGGCTCAGATTGGTGATATTAACGGTTTTTCCGTCTCCAACATTTTTATCAATGAAGGTACCTGTTGAGGTAGCAACGGTGAGATCATCGCCCCCGACTGCACCGGTAAAAGTTACCAACACTCCGCTGGTATTGAGTAGGGCAGTAGTGTTTGCATTATAGACTTTATTATTTGCTGTAATGCCTGCAATGGCAGTGATAGTTGCTTTGGTGATGTCAGCGGTCGCAGTCGCGGTTGTGCTGAGTAGGTTGTAATTACCCGCATCGGTTCCACCTAAACTCAGGCCCGTAATATTCACTGTCTTAGCGAGCCCGACATGCTCCTGAGCAAACGCTCCGCTACTCGTCGCCACAGTGAGAACATCGCCAGCGAACTTACCCGTGAAGCCTGCTAAACTGACATTCAGCGTCGCAGTGAGAGTGCTGTCATAGACTTTGTTATCGGCGGTGATACTATTGATGGCACTGATATTAGCTTTCGTGATGTTTGCGGAAGCTGAAGCAGTGGTAACCAAGAGATTATAATTACCGGCATCGGTGCCGCCTAAAGTGAGCCCGGTGATATTAACCGTTTTTCCAGTACCGACATTTTTATTAACAAAGTTTCCGACCGAACTCTGGATAGTCAAAGTGTCGCCTGCAAATTTTCCGTCGAACACTATTCCTACTAGATTAGTATTCAGTGAAGCTGTGGTAAGACTATCGTAAGTTTTATTATTAGCCGTGATACCAGAAATAAAATTGATATCAGCTTTGGAAATGGTCGCGGTAGTCGTGGGCGCCAGGGTAGGTAGGCTGTAATTTCCAGCATCAATGCCACCCAAGACGATGGAACTAATGGTTACTGTTTTGGGATTAGTATTCGCATCTTTAGTAGCGAAGCTGCCAACAGCCGATGTAATGGTTAAGGTGTCACCGTCCACTAAGTTTCCAAATATGGGCGTGGCGTAATTGAGCGTCGCGACAGTTCCTGCATTATACGCACGATTCGCTGCGGTAATACCTGTGATAGTCGTGAGGGGGCGTTTGGTGATGTTAGCAGATGTGGAGGCGGTAGAACTGAGAAGGTTGTAGTTCACCGCATCTGAGCCACCTAAGGTGAGTCCAGTGATGGCGACAGGTTTTCCCGTGCCGACGTTTTCATTATTAAAGGTTGCTGACGATGTCGCGACAAAGAGGTCATCGCCCGCGTAGCCCCCAGTGTAACCTGCACCACTCAGATTGAGTGTCGCCGTGTTATTACCATCATAGATTTTATTATTCGCGGTGATCCCCGTGATTGCACTGATATCCGCTTTAGTGATTACACCAATGTTTCCACTAGCAGTCGTGCTCAGTAGTCTGTAACCGTAAACTGGCTTAGATAGGCTGGCATTATAAGCCAAAATAGAAGCGACAGTGATGCCTGTGGCGGTGACATTAATACCGGTATCTACATTATGTGAAAAATAGGTTCCAGTGTTTGGAAGTGGATTGGCTCCGTCTTCACCAATCGTATCTCCATCTACGGCTCCATTGGCTTGGTAGTGACCTGTAAGTCCGGTCGCACTATTACTCGCATTATAAACTTTCGTTAAATCATTTACTAATGAGAACGATATTTCGGGAGCATAGGTATAGAGAAATCCATTCCCGGCACCGAGAACCGTGGAAGTGCCGTAGGTCGCATTGTATTGCTTGAAATTATAAACGAGGCCGCCACGAACGTCGTTCGTAAATGGATCCGGATTAGAGCTCCATACTTGCCAGGTTTTTCCAGCACCCACCGCCAATGCCGATGAGTTCGAATTATTCAGGAAGTTGGTAGTCGAGATTCGAATGTCACCCGCGATGTTGATTGCTTTGGTAGCATCAATCGTAAACACGCCACCCACCGCAGTGTAATTCGCGAGTGCGCCAACATTAGCTGAATTGTAGATATCAACCGTATTGTTGGTTCCTAGGTTCTGCGCGTTCGCACTCTTGGTGAAATAGGCAATCTTGGTAATTTCTAGTCCGCCTGCGGGGATGGTTATATTACCATTGGAAGCTGGGGTTATGGTTATAACTGCACCGCCTACCTTCGTAATCGTGACAGTATCACTTCCGCTCTTGCTTGCATTGAGCGAGACAACGGTCCCGGCACTAAAATTAATGTGACCGAGTGGAATATATCCCGTGGTTGGTGTCTGGAGAACTCCGTTGACGGTTAATGTGCCATTGGTGCAATCAATAATAACTGTATGATTATTTCCAGCGGTGAATCTAATATCTAAAATTTGATTCGTGACGGTGGTTGCATTAAACGTCCCGTTCACATTCGCATGGTGGGTAATGGCTCCAGAAGTTACCGCACCGGTTTTGGTGTCGACACTTAAACTGTTGGTCGTGCCGCCACCAATATTACCATAAAAATTAACATCGCCCCCTTTAGTTGCGATGGTTCGACTGGCCCCATAGACCATCACATTACCGGCGTAAAATGTGCTACTGTAGGTGCCTCCGAAATTAAGTCCAAGCTTCGCGGTCGAGGTCGAAATATTTCCACCGAGCTTAACGACAGGCGCGTAGAGACTGAGCACCGTATCCGTGGTGCCTGCGTAATTAAAATTAGTTTTAAAATCGATCCAGCCCGTGGCATTGAGGGCGACATTGGTCAAAGCAAGTGCGTTGCTAAGAGTTATAGTGCCAATCTGACTGATGCCTGTGGCAGGTAACCCTGTGG
>JBBAUU010000133.1:0-4126 GCA_040398065.1 Opitutales bacterium
CACGGTGGCATTGATGGACTAGAAAAAATCAATGCGTTCACCGCGGTCGACCAAGAACCAATCGGACGAAGCCCGCGTTCCAATCCTGCCACCTTCACAGGTATTATGGATTTAATGCGCGAGCTGTGGTCATCACTCCCGTTGGCTAAAGTGCATGGCTACAACGCTGGGCGTTTTAGTTTTAATGTTCGCGGGGGACGTTGTGAAACTTGTACCGGCGAAGGCTTTGTGGCCCTCGACATGCAATTCCTCGGCGAAACGTTTGTTGAATGTCCGAGCTGTGCGGGCCGCCGATTCAATCGCGAAACCCTCGAAGTACGTTTCAAAGGTTTGAATATTTCCGATGCCCTAAAACTCTCGGTCAAAGAAGCCGTCGAAGTCTTCAAGGCCCAGCCCCGCTTGGCCGAAAAGCTTCGCACCCTCGAAGAAGTCGGACTCGGCTATTTAAAATTAGGTCAGGCGGCCAACACCCTTTCCGGTGGCGAAGCTCAACGCTTAAAGTTGGCTTCGGAACTCTCCCGACGCGATCACTCGGGTCGCCTCTACGTACTCGACGAACCAACCACGGGATTACACTGGGACGATATTGCCAAACTCTTAAAACTTTTAGGACGACTGCGTGATGCCGGAGCTACACTCATCGTAATCGAACATCAATCCGATGTCATTTTAGCGGCTGACTGGGCGATTGAACTCGGGCCCACCGGTGGCACACAAGGCGGACAAATAATTTTTGAAGGGGCGCCCGAAGATCTCAAAAAAAGCAAAGAGTCACCGACGGGTCGGGCCTTAAAAAACTAAAGTCCCTTTTGGATTACTTTTCCGATTGCGTTAACTCGGGAAATTTCTTCATCCGAAAACTCGTAAGGCTGCATTTTTCCGATTCCTAAAACGCCGACTACTTTATTGTCTGAGTCGATTAAAGGAATAGCTAAAGCTCCTTGGACATTGGTTTGCTTGGCCACAGGTTTAGCCACACCCGTCGCATCGATTTGCAAATTACAGAGTTGCACAGCCTCGCGTCGCTCCGCGGCACAACCCGCAATCCCCTTCCCAAAAGGTATGGTCTGAATCTTCTCTAAAACAAAAGGCGGTATGCCTTGATGAGCGGTCAAAATCAATAAGCCTGTTTGCGAATCGGTGCGGTGAATGGTACCCGTGACACACGCAAAGTCTTTGAGAACAGCAGATAAAACCTCCGCCCAAGCGACTGGAGGTTTCATCAGATTAATCCATTTTTCAGACTCGGCGCTCATTTATAAATTATTTTTAGATAAATATTCTTTTAACCAAATTACTCCGGAAGACTCATCAGTAAATATTCCATCCAGTTGCGCTTCGTTAGCATCATGCAGGATTTTTGAGAATAAGTCGGATGGCTTATAACCCAGGGCAATGAGGTGACGTCCCATTAAAATAGATTTAGGAGCTGATGCTTCTACATGCAGTGCCTGTGAACGCTCGAGCAACCATGCACCCTGCGGAGATGGCACACCGCGCGAGGCGGGACCGCGACCTTGACGATCTGCTGAATCGATTCGAATGAGACGATCGATACGATTAACTTTCTTTGCTAAACGGCGCACTGAGGCATCACCTGATTTAGTTTTCCATAACTCGTACGGTTGTCCGTGCCAGCGTACCAAAGGTAAAATCGATTCTATTAATTTAGTTTCACGCGTCATTTGCAGCAAAAACTTTTCCGCTAATGGTACACTTTCAGCCTCGTGTCCATAGGCATGAATACGACCATCAGCCTCAACTTTAGTCGTAACTGCTTTGCCTAAATCGTGCAATAATACAGCGAGGCCGACGATGAGATCTTCATCGCGGTCGTTCAGTCTTTCGGCCGCAAACACATCCATACACTCAAGCGTGTGGACCCAGACATCGCCCTCTGGATGCCATTGCGCGTCTTGCTCCACGCCAATCATCGCATGCAATTCGGGGAAGAATTTAGTCCACCCACATTCGCGAAGGAAATTTAATCCTAATGACGGTTTCACTCCGCGAAGAATTAATTTAGTCCACTCTTCAAATAATCTTTCTGGAGGGAGGTCGTATGGATTAAGAGAGGCACAAAGTTTTACAGTTTCAGGGGCGACGGTGAATTGGAGGCGTGCGGCGAATTGCATTGCGCGGAGCACGCGCAGTGGGTCTTCACTGAATTTTAGAGAAACGTGACGCAGTACTTTTGCTTTGAGGTCAGCTAAGCCATTATACGGGTCGATAATTTCTCCCGTGGCTGGATTCCAGGAAATCGCATTGATGGTAAAGTCGCGACGTTCCGCTGCGTCTTTCGGCGTCATGGTGGGATCGGCCTGCACTTCAAAATCATGATGACGAGCACCCGTGCGATTTTCACGACGAGGTACCGAGACATCAATTGGCAGGTCTTTTAATTTAGTTACACCAAAAGCCGCACCCACATTGATAATTCCAAATTTTTTGCGCAGGGCGTTTTCAATGTCGCGCGTGCCTATGCCAAAGACTTCGATATCTAGATCTTTAATCGGCAGGCCCAATAACGCATCGCGCACGCAACCACCGACAATAAAAGGCGTACCTCCGGCCTTCCGTAAAAGTTCGAGAACTTCGACGGTGGCGGCATGTTCACCCGTGAAGGCGATGAGATTGGGTCTGACGTCAGGCACAGTGCTATGTTTAAACCTCTCACCTAAATGTGGCGAGTGGTTTTCGTAATTAAAGATTTGTAGTATAGCCCTGCTTAATGAGCCAAGCCTTCGCGGTTTCGCGGCGATCACCCTGTAATACAATTTCACGGGCCTCCAATGTACCTCCGGTGCCTAAAGCCTTTTTTAATTCTTTCAGCAGAGCATCGCGAACACGCATTTCCTGAGATTCAATCCACAGGCCTTTGATAATGGTAACCTCTTTTCCACCCCGACCTGCTCGCTCGTATTGCAAAATAAGTTTTCCGCGTTTCGGTTTCGCGGGTTCAGCCGCAGCACTAGGTTTTGCGGGTGGACCCGGGGGCAGACCCTCGGAAGGCAAAGAATCGAAAGGGTTGTCGCTCATGAGCCGCGACCGCAGGTCCCTGCGCCTGGTTTACCGCCTTGGAGATAAATAAGTGCTTTTTCGTAGGATCGACGGCGCAGATAATGGTCGAGGTCGGCGGGCAGACCCGAATCAGGCGAACTGATTTCAGCGTCTAATTGCTTAAGAGCCTGTAAAATATCGTCTTTAACGGCCTTGGAGGAGGTTAAAGATTCGAGGGCTAAAATGATACGCTTTGTGCGTTCTGGGTCCATTATTTGCAGGTTAGTAGTTAATTTAGTATGGGGCAAGCCTAGCAGGTAGTTTTCATTGTGGACAAAAGGCGGGAGATTTCCCTATACCAAACCTTCCTCTGGATGGATAGCTCAGTTGGTTAGAGCGCCTGCTTTACACGCAGGATGTCGTGGGTTCGAGTCCCTCTCCGTCCACCATTTTAATATACACCTATGACTGAAGCCAAGAAGAAGCACACCCTCTCCGCCCTCGTTGAAAACAAGTTCGGTGTCTTGGCACGTGTAGCAGGCATGCTCTCCGGTCGCGGTTTCAATATCGAAACCTTAAACGTAGGTCCTACGCACGACCCTGCATACTCACGCATCACCGCGACGGTTGTGGCCGATGACGCTGCTTTAGATCGTTGTGTTAAAGCTCTCGATAAACTGATCAACGTTATCACGGTAAAGGATTTTTCCCGTGAAGAAGTTGACCACGTAGCCCGTGAATTAATTTTGTGCAAAGTTAAGTGTGATAAAAAAACACGTACTGAGATTTTAGAAATCGCCGGATTATTCCGCGCTAAAGTAGTGGATGTTTCCCACGACTCTCTCGTGATTGAATTCACGGGTAACGTGACCAAAATCAGTGCTTTCCTTGATTTAATTCAGCCTTTCGGAATTTTAGAAACCGCGCGGACGGGTGCTGTTGCCCTCTCACGTGGTGCCAAAAAGAAAATTTCTAAATAATCTATTTCTATCCCTACCATGCCTGCAAAAGTGTACACCGATAAGGACGCCGACCTTGGTTTCCTAAAAAACAAAACCCTCGCCGTTCTTGGCTTTGGCTCACAAGGCCACTCCCATGCGATGAAGCTTCGCGATAGCGGACTCAA
>JBBAUU010000134.1:0-4003 GCA_040398065.1 Opitutales bacterium
AAGGGTTCTAAAGACCGCGTGGTGCCAGTGGGCGAATCTGCGTTAAAAACTCTGCAACACTATTTAAAAGACGGTCGACCAAAACTGAGTCGTCCCAAAACGGGAAGCGCACTTTTCTTGAGTGCGCGTGGCCAAGCGCTTTCGCGAAAAACTTTTTGGTTAAGTGTTAAGCAGGCTGCCCGTCGAGCAGGAGTTGAGGTGCCGGTAAAACCTCACTTACTTCGTCACGCCTTTGCGACGCATTTATTAGCAGGTGGTGCGGATTTACGATCGATTCAGGAGATGTTGGGGCATGCGGATATCGCCACCACGCAGATTTACACCACGGTTGAACGCAAGGCCCTCAGCGAGGCCCATCGTAAGCACCATCCACGCGGTAAAAAATCGAGTTCTTAGACGAAGAACAGTAAGCCACCGATAATCGTCGCAGCGGATAAAGCTCCGATGACAAATTTCGCTGTGGCGGATACTTCAATCGCTTCAATCGTTTCATCATCGACGGTCGGTCTAACCACCGATTCGCGAATGATTGAGAAATAATAGTGAATGCTGACGGCTACACTGACCAGAGCGGCACCGAAGACCCACCATAATTTTACTTTAGCGAGTAAGATTAAAATAAATAATTTAGCGAAGAAGCCAATGGAGGGAGGTACGCCGGCTAATGAACTGATGCCAAAGCCTAAGCCACCTGCGAGAATAGGAGAGCGACGAATTAAACCGCGTAATTGTAATAACGGACGACGATGATCTTCCGCGGCGGGAATGGAAATGAGGGTTTGGGCGACTAGGAAACTACCGATGGTGTAAGCGATTAAATAATAAGCTAAGAGGTTGCTGTCATAATCACCATTTTCACCTGCGACTAAAATGCCGGTGATTGCAGCGAGAATAAAGCCAGCGTGAGAGACACCTGAAAGTGCAATGATTCGCTTGATGTCGGTTGCGGCTAGGGCGGCGAGATTTCCTGCAACTAAAGTAAGAATCGTGGTGATGGCTAGGACGGGTGCCAACTTAGCTGCAAGCGGTTGGAATGGGCCGGTAACTAATAAGAATAATGTGAATGCACCAGCAGCTTTGGATGCGGTACCGAGTATCGCCGTGGTGGGTGTGGGGGCGCCTTGATAAACATCAGGAATCCAAGTTTGGAAAGGGAAGGCTCCGAGTTTGAAGGCCGCACCGCCTAAAATCAGTGCCACGCCGGTGAGGGTGAGGGCAGTGCCATGTCCGGCCGCCAACGCTTTAGCGATTTGATCGAAGTTTAAAGAGTCGGGCGTGGTGGCGCCTAGTGAACCGTAAACTAAAACAATTCCCATGAGCAGAAGTGCTGAACTTAATCCACCCGCGACTAAATATTTAACACCCGCTTCCAGTGAAGCGTCACTTTTCCGGAGATAGCCGACTAAAATATAAAGTCCGACTGCAGCTGTCTCGAGGCTCACGAATAAACTCACGAAGTGATTCGACTGAGTTAAGAGCATGAACGCGGCGGTGATTACTAAAACCACGTGATGGTAATCGGCGACCACTGCGTGACGTTCTTCGAGGAATCGTGTCGCAATAAAACTCGTAAGCAGTGCCGAGATTAAAAAGGTGAGACGAAAACCGCAGGTGACATCACTGAGTTGAAGTAAGCCCGAGAAAGTGGTGGTGGCTACGCCTGAGCAGGGATTCCAAGGAGTGAAAGGAATCAGTGACATTAAAATCACTAAGCCCAGTCCGATGCGTGCCGTGGTGGGAATGAGCCAGTTGAGTTTTTTATTTAAAAACATCGCCTGAATCAGGCAGAGCAAGGCGAGGCCTGCTACGGAAATTTCAGGAAGGATAGAAGCCCAGTCCGCATTGCGTGGGGCGAGTAATTTTAAAGCGAGTTCGGTGGTAGCCATCGGAGAAATCATGATACGAAAATTTAGTTACGGTTGGATTCTTTAACTGGAACGGCCTTGAACGGCTTGGCTTGGGCGATGCGTGCCAGTGCCTGTGCTTCCGGGTTGGTGCGACTGGTGATGAGCGAAGGAATAAATCCAATCACGAGTGAGGCACCGAGCAGAAGGATGGTTGCGGTACGTTCGGCGCCGTTGAGATCAGCAATCGGAGCGTAAGCGTGACGAGCTTCGATGGTCGAAGAAACTTTTCCGAAGAAAACTGAAGCGACGGCGCGTAGTGCGTAGATTGCAGAAATCACCACGGTGGACACGACGAAGACTTGAAGGATGAAAGGTTGATTTCTTAACGAGAGGAAGACGCCGAGTTCGCCCCAGAAATTTCCGAATCCTGGTAGACCAATCGAAGCCATGGTGGCAGCGATAAAGAAAGCGGAGAGTACAGGCGTGTGTCTTGCGAGACCACCGAGTTCATCGAATCGATAAGTGCCCGTGCGGGTACGAACGGCGTTGGCTAAAAGGAATAAGGCCGCGCAGGAAAGTCCGTGTGCCACCATCAAGAAGATGGCTGCATCGAGACCTTCGGCGACACCTTGCGTTGCACAAACCCAGATACCGACAAAGATCGGACCCATGTGAGCCACTGAGCTCCAGGAGAGCATTTGTTTTAAGTCGCGTTGTCCGAAGCAGATGAGTCCAACGATGAATACGTTGGCTACTGAGCACCACAGGAACCAGTGACTGAGTGTGCCCGTTCCAATTTTCATGGTGGCAGCGACAATCATGATGATTCCGTAGAGTCCGAACTTCTTAAGTGCGCCAGCATGGATCATCGATACGGGAGTGGGTGCAGCGGAGTAACCCGGTGCTGCCCAAGAGTGGAAAGGAAAGAGTGAAGCCAGCGTACCGAATCCAAATAAAGTAATCGCTGTCGTTGCAGTCGGTAAGGGCAGTTGGGATTGATGGAACGCTAAGAATAATTGTTCGAAAGTGGCGTCTTCGATGCCCAGTCCGACCGTTTGCATCGCGATGACGATACCCGCTAATGAAAGCATCGCACCGACCGTCAGGTAAATTGCCATTTGCATCGCAGCCGAACGGCGACCTTCACCGCCCCAGAATAACGTGAGCACGAAAGTAGGAATGAGCGCGAATTCGTGGAAGAAATAAAATCCAATAATATTATTTGTACCAAAGACTCCGAGCGTTCCTCCGAGCATGAAGAGAATTAAACCCAGGTAAGCATTGCGTGATTCAACTTCTTGATTAACCGCTTTGATTCCAGCAGCGAGTCCGACCAGTGCAGTCATGGCGATCAAAGGTAAGCTGATGCCGTTTAAGCCAAAACAAGACCCCGAGATGTTGGTTTGACGATATTGAGTCACTGAGCCGTAGGATTCGGCGCAGGGTAAGAAGAACCACATGGTAATGAGGGCGGGCAGCGTGAATGCCGTGAGTGCAAATCCCGTGGCAAAGGAGCGAGGTAGATTTCGTCCGATTAAGAGAATTAATCCGACGAGAATCGGCGTAAATATCGCCGCGAGTAGAAGTGAGGAATTCACAGTATTAAAATTTTCCATAAATTATCGGAGGAGGAACCAGATGAATAGGAGCGAGCCGAGGGTGATCCAGATGGCGTAAGCACGAGTCTGGCCGCGGTGAAAGATAGCGGTGGAAACGTGTCCGAGAGCGGCGAAGGTGCCACCGACAATCCAGCGCACGGCGAGACCGTTGATGACGAGTAAATCGAGGAAGACGATGAATTCGGCAAAGCGACGTTGAACTTTATCAATGTACCAATTATAAAGTGCGTCCATCCATCGGTATTCTAAAATCTGATAAGTGCGCGGAGAAATTTTCTGTAAGGTGTCCTGTCCAGCAAACCATCCGTAGAATTTGAAACTTAAGTATCCTAGGATCAGGGCTACTGCTCCCACGATAGTTGCAGGAGCGGTTAGATGGAACGCCATTTCGTTCAGCGACTTTTGAACGACTTGCAGTGAGGAGTGGGGTATTAAAATATTGGCAGCAAAACCAGCGCCGATGGCATAAACAATTCCGAGCACGCTGATGGGGAGAGTCATCGTCCAAGGTGATTCATGGGCGTGCGTTGCCGCCTT
>JBBAUU010000135.1:0-3943 GCA_040398065.1 Opitutales bacterium
CGTACCACCATGTGGGTGATGATTCTCATTGGTGTATTCTACGTTTTCCCTCCTGTTTACGGAGTGATTGGACGTTCACTCACGCCTGAACTTTATGACGCCGTCGGAGCCAAAGGCACAGACAAAGTAGTACTCGAATTACCTACTCTACTTGCAGGAAAAAATTACCCGCTGATCGGATCGATACTTTCCGGCATCACCTGTGCGGGCGCCTTCGCGGCGTTCATGTCTACTTTCTCCGGACTACTCGTATCGATGACCAGTGCACTCGCTCACGATGTTTACGGAAGAATGTTAAAACCAAGTTCCACGCCTGAGCAACGCCTCACCGCTTTCAAGTGGGCCGCTGTTATTATTGGCGCCGTAGCCATCGGACTCGGTACACAAGTCGAAGCTCTCGAAATTAATTTCATGGTCGGACAAGCTTTCGCCATCGCGGCCGCCAGTTACTTCCCACTTCTCTTCATGAGTGTGTGGTGGCGCGGTATGACGATGAAAGGCGCCGCCACTGGAATGTTAGTCGGTGGCCTCTCCGCACTCGTTGCGATTTCCTTAACATCAATCTCTGATGTCGCCAACGCTGCTGCTAAAAAATTACCAGCGGCCGACGTGGCTGCCTATTGGTCCGATCATTGGATTTCTAAATCGATTGCCGATTATTGGATCGCTCATCCCCTCGCGCGTATTCTCTGCGAACAACCCGCTATCTGGGCCGTACCTCTTTCAATCACGCTCATGATTGTCGTCTCGAAATTAACCGCGCAGCAGATTCCTGGGGACATTCGGATGAAAATGTTGGTTCTTCATGCCCCCGAAGCACTGGGACTTAAACAAGAGTACATTAAAGAACAAGAAGGCATGGGCCATTAATTGGCTCAGTAAAGTCGCTTAAGTCGCTTAAAAGTGGTCGGTAATTGAAGTTGAAACTTGGAAGTCTCAACCAGAGGGGCTTGGATAGTTGTGTGAACAAACAAACCGACGAAGAAATTCCTGGCCAGCGCCTCATCCAATCGTTCGCGATTTTCATGGCCGCGGTCGCTTTGGTCTCCTCCATCATGATGACGTATAAAGGTGGTCGCGTTTACTTAGGTATCGAAAACGATCCCTTCGGACGCGATTTAATCGTCGGCACCTGGATTGGCATTCCTACCGCAATCGCCGGCGCCATCTGTGCGTACATGGCACTCTACGGACGCGGTTGGGATTTTTTCCGAGTAACATGCATCGTTCTCATAACATCCAATTTACTCATCCCCTTGAGTTGGATGGTGATGTTATTAACTAAAACTGCTTAATCAAGAATGCCCTCGCCTCTTATCATCGTCACTCGAGGTAGTCCACTAGCTCTGCAACAAGCTAAGGACGCGGCACAACATTTAGAAAAATCACTGCAGGTAAAAACAGAAATTAAAATCTTAACCACGACGGGCGATCGCCAAGCGGCGTGGTCATTAGAAAAACAAGGCGGCAAGGGTCTCTTTACCGCTGAATTAGAACAGGCTCTCCAAAAGGGTGAAGCGGATGTAGCGATTCACAGCGCGAAAGATTTGCCCACCGAGATGCCAGCGGGATTGACGATTGCGTCCTGCTTAGCCCGTCGCGATCCACGCGATGTGCTTGTTCGCCAAACACAAATTCAATCACCCAAAAAAATCGCAACCGGCAGTCCGCGCCGTCGCGCCCAAGGGGCTCATATTTTTCCACACGCCACCTGGACTGAACTACGAGGCAATGTAGACACTCGACTTAAGAAAATCGTTCAAGGTGAAGCGGAAGCTACTTATTTAGCCGCTGCCGGACTCAGTCGTCTCGGTATTGAAACTTGGGACGGCTTAACTTTTGAGCCAGTGGACATTACGAAAATGGTCCCAGCGGCCGGACAAGGTGCAGTGGCCATTCAATGTCGCATCACCGATGCCGCACGTTACCGAGTCGTGGGCTGCACTACCACCAGTTTCTCCGTGGCGATTGAGCGACTCTTTCTCAGCAAACTCGGAGAAGGCTGTCATACCGCCTTCGCCTGCCATCATCATGCCGATAAAATCTACCTCTTTAGAAGTGATTTCGGGTATCGCGCCTACCCTTTCGTTGCATCGGATTTGACGATGGCATCCCCACTCGCAGATTTAATTTTATCACAACTACTTAGCCGTTAATCATGTCTAAACTCCCTTTAAGAGATCGTCATATCGTTCTAACACGCCCCGAAGGACGCGGTGCGGACTGGAAAGAATTATTAATGGAATCGGGCGCTTCCGTGGCCGAACTTCCTTTAATCGAAATTTCCTTCGAACCTGATGCGATGATTTTAACTGAAGTCTTAGATGGCATGGGCGAATATGATTGGCTCGTTTTCACCAGCCCCAACGGAGTACGCGGTTTCTTCAATCGCTTCTTCGAACGCTTCGCTGACATCCGCTCCATCGGTGGTGTAAAAATCGCCTGTGTAGGACCAGCCACGGAAAAAGCTCTGCGTGCTTTGCATTTAGAGCCTGACATCACCTCCACGCAGGCTGATGGACTTTCTTTAGGCAAAAAAATGATGGATTCGCATGATATGGAAAATCAGAAAATTTTAATGGCGACGGGCAATCTCAGTTCACCTGAACTCGCTTCCCTTCTGCTCGATCAAGCGATGGCGATTGTCGACGTACTCAAAGTGTATGCGACTGAAGAAAGACCCGTTACCGAGTCGCCCGAAGCCGCTGAGTTTCGTCGTCGCGGTGCTGATATCATTGTTTTCGCCAGCCCTTCAGCCGTGGAGTCGTTCATTCACCAAGCAGCTTCGCTACGTCCAGAATCCGGTGCCAGACAACCCAAGGCTGTGGCTATTGGACCCACTACAGCTGACGCGATGAAGCGTTCAGGTATTCCTCTGGCCGCTGTAGCCACCGCCCCTACTGCTAAAGCGATTCGTGATGCGGTCATTTCCGCACTTCAAGAATGATTGGTTCCACTAAAATAAAAGTGTGTGGTATCATGCATGCCGCGGATGTCGCCACAGTAAATCATTTTGGTGCAGATTACTTAGGCGTCAATTGTTGGGCCGGGTCGCCACGCTTTGTTCATCCAGCTTTACGTAAAAATCTTTTGCGCGAAATAAAATCAGAGCAACGCATTGCGGTTACCGTTAATCCCACTTTGAGTGAAACGCAGCAACTCATCGATGAAGGTTTTGCGGCAGTACAAATTCATTTTGATCCCACTACCAAGGCCTGTGATGTACAGGCTATCTCTAAAAAAATGGGCGCCGAAAAAATTTGGTTAGCGCCGAAAGTTCCTGACGGAGTAAATTGGCCCGAAGATATTATTTCTTTGGCAAATACTTTTTTACATGATGCACACGCTGCGGATGCCTTTGGTGGCACAGGAAAACAAGGCGACTGGGAACGCTTCAAAAAACTTAAAAACTTATACAAAAATAAGATCTGGGTATTAGCAGGCGGACTGGGACCTAAAAATATTCTCAGTGCTTTGGAGGCCAAAGCGGATATTTTAGACCTCAATAGTGGGGTAGAAATCAGCCCAGGGCTAAAATCTGCTGAAAAATTAGCCGAAATTCGCTCCCTCTTGCTCAATAATAAGCAATCGTAGTCCCGATTTCTGCAGTGCCCGACTTGGCACAGGGTGTGCATAAGCGTACTTGCTCAACCGAAAACCAAACTTAACCTAAAACACATAAAACTATGAAACTCGTTACCGCTATTATCAAACCCTTCAAACTCGAAGAAGTGAAGGACGCTCTCGCCGAAATCGGCATCGAGGGTATGACCGTTACCGAAGTCAAAGGCTTCGGCCGTCAAAAAGGACACACGGAAATCTACCGTGGTTCTGAGTACACGGTTGATTTCTTGCCTAAGGTAAAAATCGAAGCTGCCGTCTCCGACGAGCAGGTCGAGAAAGCCGTAGCCACCATCTCGAAAGCCGCTCATACCGGTAAGAT
>JBBAUU010000136.1:0-3895 GCA_040398065.1 Opitutales bacterium
CCGCGATTTGTCTGATAAAGGTAAGGATGGTAATGCACCGATGACAGCTGCGGGGAAACAAGCTCTTTTCGACTATGTGAAAGCGGGTAAGGGTTTTGTGGGAGTTCACTCAGCATCCGACACCTTCCACACGAATAACGAAGCAGATAAAGGTCCTGACCGTTATGTAAATCACTGTGAAAAAGCTGATCCTTATGTTCACTTTTTAGGCGGCGAATTTATTATTCACGGAAAACAACAGGTCGCTACAAATATTGTCATCGATCCCAAATTTCCTGGCTTCGAAAAAATTGGTGCATCTTTTTCGTTTCACGAAGAGTGGTATTCGATGAAAGATTTTAAGGATGATATCCACGTTCTTACGATTATCGACTCACCTAAGATGGAGGGCACTATGTATGAGCGTCCCGCCTATCCTAATTGCTGGGCCCGCGCCGAAGGTAAGGGACGAGTTTTCTATACTGCCATGGGGCACCGCGAAGATGTTTGGACTAACCCTATTTTCCGTCAGATCCTTGTCGGTGGAATCAAATTCGCCACCGGTGATGCACCTGCTGACTTAACACCTAATTTAAAGCAAGCTGCACCAGGTGCTGATCAAAATCCCAAGTATGTCCCGCAGAAGAAGGCCGCCCCTGTTGCCCCCGCTGTACCGGCTAAAAATTAAGAGTGTTTCTTAATTTCTAAGTATTCTGACATTTCAACAGGGGTGACGGACAGTCGATTACCTGGACGCAAAATCAGCATCGTGCGTAACTTTTTATTTTCTCGAATCTGGGGGAGGGTTACCACGTTTTTAAATTTTTCAACGAATGAGACCTCGATACAGCTCCATCGTGGATCGAGCTTGTCTGATTTGGCGTCATAATAATCTGACTTGGAATCGAACTGCGTGGGGTCGGTGAAAGCGACCTTTGAAACTCGGGCTAGACCCACGATTCCAGGTTCGGCACAATTGGAGTGATAAAAGAGTACAGCATCATCTAACTTTGCGGCTCTCATGAAATTACGGGCTTGGTAATTGCGCACACCCGTCCACGGCTCTTTTTTGCGTTTCTGTAAATCGTCGATGGAGAACTCATCGGGTTCCGATTTCATAAGCCAAATCTTCATACTTTTATAACTAGCAGATTGGGCGTGATGACAAGTTTTGAAAAATAATTTTACAGGCGTTGCACATTTAGGATTATTAAACTAATTAAGACATAATGCGTTTGTTCGACTCTCATTGTCATCCGCTCTCTCATATTAAAAATGGCAAGGTGGAGTCGTGGCTCAATGAAATCAAAGCGGTGGGTCTGGAAGGTGTCATTGCCATTGGCACTGATTTGGCTGACTGGACCGAATATCGAAATCTAGCTTCAGCACATCCAGATTTTATTCATTATACCGTGGGGCTTCATCCAGGCTATGTGACCGAAGGCTGGGAAGAAACGGTGGCAGCAATCTCTCCCTATTTCGCCGATACCAGACATCCGGTTGCTCTCGGTGAAATTGGTTTGGATTATTATCGACTGCCAGAAGAGCCCAGTGAGGCAGAACAAATTAAAGAATGGCAGAAGGGCGCCTTTCAACAGCAGTTAAGATTAGCGTACCAGTTCGGCTGCCCGATTGTGATTCATTCCCGTCACGCTTTTCATGATTGCGTAAAAATGATCGACGAAAGTCGGGTCGATTGGAAAAAAGTAGTTTTCCACTGTTTCACCGAAGGGCCCGAGTGTGTGAAAGAGTTAAACAGGCGAGGCGGACGCGCTTCATTCACGGGAGTGATTACTTATCCTAATGCACCTATTGTTACGGCAGCTTTGAAAGCACAGGGATTAACCCGACTCATGTTAGAAACGGACGCACCGTATTTGACTCCGCAATCCAAACGCGGACAGGAAAACTCGTCCGCTTACTTAGGGGAGATCGCAGAAAAAGCAGGGGAAATTCTTAATTTGCCGGCGGATGAGGTTGCGGCGGTGGCGACGTTAAATACACGACAATTCTTCGGAATTTGAATGTATGAAACCTGATTGTTACACATTCGACGCATAAAAAGGGTATTCGTATAATAGGATACAGGAGGATGACAAATTCGCGTCGAGGAGTTAACGAACAAAACTTAAAGGATGCCTTAGGTCCTCTGGGATGGGCGACTCCACTGCTGGACAATTTTTTTAATGCACGCGAGTTTGATGAATTTTTAGAGAGATTACTGGCCGCTGGGCGTTCAGATTTTTTTGCATCAGCGAAAGAGCAGGCACAGCTTTCTTCGACCTGGCATGACTCATGCCTTGCGCGTATTCCTCGTGAAGGTCCCTTGGTGGTCATGGCCAATCATCCGCACGGATTAGCTGATGGGATCGTGGCGATGGATTTTTTACTAAGAGTTCGTTCGGATATTTTAGTCGTAGGCAATCGCTGGCTAGCACAAATCCCGGGAATTCGTCCCTGGCTAATCGAGGTGAATCCCTTTAATCCTGATGAAGCTGATTTTGGTAACTTAGCTGGTACGCGTCGCATTCTCAGTCACCTTAAATCAGGTGGTGCGATTTTAACTTTCCCTTCGGGGGAGGTTTCTAGTTTTACATTCGGTGCGATGAAGGCGCAAGACCCCGTGTGGTCACCGCAAGTCGTGCGTATGGCGCGTATCGCCAAAGCCTCAATTTTACCGCTCCATATTGAAGGGAGTAACTCAACGACTTTCCATTCTCTCGGCTATATTCATGCTAAGTTGCGTACCCTAATGTTACTCAGGGAGTTTAATGCTAAAAAAGGTAAAGTGATTAGACTGCGTGCAGCAAAAGCAGTTCACCACACCCAACTCGAAGATCATCCTGATGACGAAGAAGCGACCAGTTTTTTACGGTTACGCTGTGAGCTTTTACAGAACCGAAAAGTTGAGCCGAATAAGAAAACCACCAAAGAGACTAGTCACTGGGCGCAAATTATTGCTCCGATTAATCCTAAATTAATTCGTGCGGAATTAGAAAGCCTGCCTGCGGAGGACTTATTACTGACGAGTGGTGATTTTAAAATTTATCGTTTCTTGGGTTCAGAGTTGCCGCATACCATGAAAGAAATCGGTCGACTCCGTGAGCTTACTTTTCGCGGTGTGTCTGAAGGAACGGGATTAGATTGTGACCGCGATGCCTTTGATGATTGGTACGACCAGCTGATTTTATGGGACGATAAAGAGTCGAAGATCGTGGGTGGTTATCGCTTGGGTCCGACTAATCGAATTCTTCCGCAAAAAGGAAAACACGGTATGTACACCGCAACCTTGTTTGATTTTAAGGGAGAGTTTTTCCGCCGCATGGATCCAGCGCTGGAAATGGGTCGTTCATTTATTCGTGAGGAGTATCAACGCAAACCGACGAGTCTTCCTTTATTGTGGCGTGGTATTGGCCGCTACGTGGTAAGATTTCCACAATACCATTTATTGTTCGGGCCCGTGAGTATTAATCCGGAATACGGTCAGGCCTCAAAGGATCTGATCTTATCCTATTTAAAACATAATCGTACTGCCGAAGATTTGGCGCCACTCGTCCGCGCGAAAAATCCTCCACGTTCGATGAGCCTACGTGATGCCGACCTCGAAGTGCTGCAACGTTGTGCGTTTGATCTCGAACACGTTTCTGGCCTAGTCAGTGATTTGGAGCATGATGCTAAAGCAGTGCCCGTACTTTTAAAACATTACCTAAAGTTAAATGGTCGATTGATTGCTTTTAATGTGGATCAAGGATTCGGTGGCTGCTTGGACGGTTTGATTGTCGTCGATTTAACGCAAACTGATCCGAAATTATTGTCAGCCTACATGGGTGAGGAGGGTGCTAAGCAATTCCTAGCTTATCACGACTTCGACCCGGCAACGGCTGACAAATAAGAAGTAGGTGGCGAATCCTTGATC
>JBBAUU010000137.1:0-3826 GCA_040398065.1 Opitutales bacterium
GTATGCGATAGTAGTGAGGCTGTCCGACTTCGAGTCCGCCCGACCATCCAAAATAAATCTGATCTTCGGGTGTAGCGGTAATTTCCTTCATTTCCTGTATCGCGAAATCAGGTCGTGCCCGACCAACGTATTCAATGATGATTTGTCCTAGAATTTTTTTCTGTGCGGGTGATAAGTCTTTTAATGAAATTCCCTCGGGTACCATAGGGGTAAGCTTCGCCGTATTTTTTGACACGATGTCTTTAGGGGTCGCGCCCTTTATCAGTGCTTTTTTAAATTGTTCCGGAGTGAGCGATTGTGCCAATTCACGACCTCTAAGATCTTCAAAAGCCAGTAACTCAAATCCGTTATTCGGGCTTTTATCATCATTAATCTTACCTGGATTTGACCCAATGAATGAGGGTGTCGCTCCGATAAGTTTACCTTCAACCACCGTAAAATTTTGTGAACAGTGGTGACCTTCCCAGCGCCAACCCCAAGTGCCATTCGCCGTAGGTTTTCCAAAAAAAGAAATGTAATAGAGGCCTGCATCTCTAACAAACCGGCTTTTACCTTCTTCCTTCACACGTAAATATTCTTCGAGTAATAATACTCCAAGAACTTTATTTTTTCCAACAGGCGAGAGTGATGCCGCTAATAAATCTTGGATAAGTTTTTGTTGTGACTCGGACATCTCTTTGATGGGCAAGCCGGGGCGAACATACGGCACGTAAGACCAATTCATGCGGTCTTTATCATCAAAATCAAAACAGGCTTTCGCCCTTTGTTTGTCATCAAGAGAATTGATAACTTTGTTAGCCGCTACGCTTAACTCTTCGCCGGAAATATGGGCCAACGCATGAGTCTGCTGGCTAAGACAGACTAATAACAGAAATATTAAGACCTTCCGCATACGACAAATATTACTTAGAAAGGGTAGCTAGTCGAGTCGCCGCTTGTTCCCAGAGCTGCGTTGTCGAAGCCAAGGCCTCATTAGTCGCCTTTAATTCTGCATTTAATTCAGCCACCTTGGTGCCCTGAGTGTACGTGGCCGGATCGCTGAGAACTGCCATAAGTTTGGCCTGCTTAGCCTCTAAATCGGCAACTTGTTGCTCTAATTTGGTAACCTCATTCTTGGCTTTTTTAATATCAGCAGGATTAGGTTTTGATTCTATGGGCTTGGAGGCCTTCTCGACCGCTTTGGTGTTTTGCACCGGACGTCCATCGGTAAACCCAGCCGTCAACGCTGCACGCTCATTGGTCGCTTTTGATTTTTCTAAATAATAATCGTAGTTACCAGCGTAAGGAGTCAGACGACCGGAGTGCACGTGTAATACATTCTGTGCGATGGCTTTGATGAAGTGTACGTCGTGACTAATAAAAATAAGTGTACCTTCATAAGTTTTGAGCGCCCCAATGAGTGCATCAATCGACCCCATGTCTAAGTGAGTGGTCGGCTCATCCATCAGCAATAAATTAGGCGGATTAACGAGCAGACGAACTAAAGCTAAACGAGATTTTTCTCCACCTGATAATACCTTCACGGGTTTATGAACATCGTCTTTTCTGAATAAAAATGAACCTAAAAGCCCACGGGCTTGTTGCTCAGTAAGCTTGTTGTCCGTTGTACGTAATTCCATCACGTTTTCTAAAACGGTCAGACTGGGGTTGAGACTATCGACGCGATTCTGTGCAAAGTAACCAGGAATGACGTTACTGCCTAATTCTCGTAGGCCTGCTTTAATCGGAATTACATCGGCCAAAATTTTGAGTAGGGTTGATTTACCAGCGCCATTGGGACCCACTAGAACAATTCGCTGTCCGCGCTCCGAAGTAAAATTGAGATCCTGATAAACCACATGATCACCATACGATTGTTGGATATGCTCCAGATTTACGACTTTCAATCCGGAGCGTGGTGGTTGTGGAAATCTGAATTGGATTTTCTTTAATTCATCTTCGGGTTCATCAATTGCCACTTCTTCTAATCGCGCAATTTGCTTCTCTTTAGACTTAGCTCGCGAGGCCATGGACGCTTTAGCGCCGAATCGATCGACGAATTTCTGCAAGTGTTCAATTTCCCGCTGCTGATTTTTGAAAGCCGCTTGGTGTTGTGATTTGCGCGCTTCTTTTTCGATTAAATATTCGTCGTAGTTACCGTTATAGCGATGGAGCCGCTGACCACGTAACTCAATGATACCAGTACACAGTGCGTTTAAGAATGCACGGTCGTGCGATATGACTACGAGTCCACCTGAATAGCGCATCAAGTAGTCCTGAAACCACAGCAAGGCCTCGAGATCGAGGTGATTGGTCGGTTCGTCCAATAAGAGTAGGGTAGGCTCGCTGACGAGTAATCGGGCTAAGTGTGCTCGCATGACCCATCCACCTGAAAAAGTTTTCGCCTGCTTATCGGCATCGCCTTCGCGAAATCCCAAACCCGCTAAAATTTTATGGGCCTTGGGCTCGAGGGTGTAATCGTAATCTTCATCCTCAGGATTTAAACTGCGACCACTGGTTGCAATTTGCATGACGGTCTCGTCGCCGACCGGTGCGCTTTCTTGAGGGAGAAATCCAAAGTCCGAACCGCGTTCCCATTCGATGATACCGTCATCAGGTTTCTCTTTTCCAAGAATGAGATTAAAGAGGGTCGATTTCCCAGCGCCGTTCGCACCCACGAGTCCGAGACGATCATAGCTCGCAATGTTCAGCGAAACCTCGGCGAATAATTCGCGAGGTCCGTAGGACTTAGAAACATTGGCAATCGTGAGCATACAGTCAGCATAGCAAAGACAACCTTTGCCACGTTCGTCAATGTCTGGCTTAGATTTCTAAATTACGACCACTTCAGCTTATTTCGAATAACCTCGAAATGGCTCAAGTTCTTCGGACGAATAAGGTTTAACTGCACTTTGGCCGAGCGAACTTGCAAGGGCAGGCGACCCTGGGCCTCGAGCGTTGCGCGTCCGTCCACCGAAATACCTAAGAGATTCACGTCCTCACTGCTCACTTCGAGTTCAGCCTCACCATCGAAAATCATGGTGCGATTGGAAAGGGTATGCGCACAAATCGGAGTGAGTGCGATGATGGCCGCCGCTGGATCTACGAGAGGTCCACCCGCCGCTAAATTGTAAGCGGTCGACCCAGTAGGCGTAGCTAAAATTAAACCATCCGCACGAAATTCATTAACGACTTGGTTGTTCGCTTTAACGCTGAAACGTCCCATGCGAAAAACTTCACGCGTTTTTAATACGATGTCGTTTAATGCTAAGGCGAATGAACCGTCGGCAAATCGAATCTCAATGAGCGCACGTCGATCGAGTTGATAGTCTCCCGCTAAAATAGATTTAATCGAAGCGCTCACGTCTTCGCTCGGATACGCCGCTAAGAATCCTAACTTACCGCGATTGATACCGAAAAGGGGAATGCCTTCGAGTGCGGCAGCTTCGGCGAGTCCTAAAAAGGTTCCATCGCCACCGACCACACCACAAGCATCACAGCCCGCGATGCTCTCGCGTTTTACAGGCCACGCATCAGCAATGGTCAGACTCACCCCCGCTTTGCGAGTGGTCTCCTCAACAGCACGAACAATCTCTTCCACACCTGGCTTGGTGCGGTTGACGAAGAGTGCTAAGCGACGAATAGTCATTGCGGCGAAAAACCACTATGCGGTTTTAACCACAAAGGGAAAGTGCGAAAGGCTTCTAATTTCTTAATAAAAACTAGGATATTTGAGGCTTAGCCTAAACTAGCGAGGACTTCGGCGAGTTTTGAAGCGTCGGTGCCACCACCCATTGCCGCGTCTGGCTTGCCTCCACCTTTGCCACCGAGGCGACCACAGGCATCG
>JBBAUU010000138.1:0-3724 GCA_040398065.1 Opitutales bacterium
GCACCGGATTACGAAACTCTGGCCGCTCTACAGCGGGCGCTGCATGTGCTCCGTAAAAGATGCCGGGTGGTGATTGTGGAGCCAGAGGTGAAGGAAGAGGGGACACGGTGACATGGGGACACGGGGACAAGGTGAGCGCGAGTGAAACTCGCGAGGGGACAAGGTGACAAGGGGACACGGTGACAAGGGGGACACCATTGAGGGGACACGTGGGCAAGGTGACACGGGGACATGGGGAGAGGTTTGCGGGGTGTGGTATAATTCTAATATAATTACTAAATGAAGTCTCCGATTTTTAAGCGTCCTCTCCGTGTTTTCTATAGCGAGGACTATACGATGGGGGAGGGATTGGAGACGGTGACGAAGTCTAAACTGCTGGCTAAGATGATTACAGACGGTAAGGTGTCGGGCGTTGAACTGGTAGCCCCTAAGTTGGCGACTGAGGAGGAACTGTTGCTGATCCATTCGCCGGACTACGTGGAAGGTGTGATGTCAGGAGAATTGAAGAACCTGGCAGCTGGGGTGTGGTCAAAGAAACTACTTAAAAGTATTTTAGCTACGACGGGTGGGATGCGTGATGCCACCATTGAGGCGTTACGCAATGGTCGGTCGGGGAGTTTTTCGAGTGGACTGCATCACGCCCGGGCAGATGCGGGTATGGGATTCTGTACTTTTAATGGATTAGCGTTGGCCGCGTTGGAGGCGTTGAAGAAAGTGAATGACGTGGGGATTTTGGATCTGGACGCGCACTGCGGTGGCGGGACGGCGAATATTTTGAAAACAAATAAGAGAGTGAGACTGGCGGATGTAAGTGTATGTTCTTATGATAGTTGGACGCCGACTGCGAAGAGCCGTCACTTTATTCAAGTCGTGGATAAGCCCCAAAGTTATTTAGCGTCGGTGGGTAAAGCTCTGAAAACTTTAGAGGGCGTGGAGTTTTTAATTTATAATGCGGGAATGGATACGCATGAGAAGGCTGGTGGGATGAGTGGGATAACGCTCGATGTGATTAAGGAGCGTGAGGCGTTGGTGGTTGAGTGGGCGCAGGAGCGGAAGGTGCCGATCGTGTTTGCGCTGGCCGGTGGCTATACGTGGTCGGGCCTGACTTTGAAGGAAGTTGCTGAGCTGCATTTGGAGACGGTACGCGCTTTCAATATTTGAAAGCGCGAGGGGACACGTGGGCAAGGTGACACGGTGACAAGGGGAGATGCAAAGAAAGAGAAAGAGCACACATTAAATTGAGGGGACAAGGAGCGCGTGCTTTGCACGCGAGGGGACGAGTTGGCACGTGGGCACGTTGAGCGCGAGTTAAACTCGCGAGGGGACAAGTGGGCAAGGTGACACGTTGGCAAGGGGAGAGGCAAAATGACTGAGGTTAATGCTTTAGGCGTGTGGGGTTGAGGTGGATCGGTTGAAAGGGGTTTGATGTGGGAATGGGTATAACAAGAAAAAGAGGTGATTTGACATTATTCCAAAATGGAATAGTTTGTGAGGACGATGAACGCCCGTGGACCATTCAAAAGCATGAAGAATTTAACCGTGATTATAAATGGTATGCTAAAAAGCGTCCGCGTGAACTTGCTGCAGTACTCCATAATCTTAATCGATTAGAAAAAATGCTTAGTTTATTTCCACATCCCCAATTAATCGTCGCAGGTTTTATCCATCCTGAACCTCTGGGTATTTGGGCTATTGATCAAAGGGGCTCGATTGGCAATTTACAGGCCACGCGACTTTATTGTTACGCTGAAAACTCGGAGAGGAATCTCCATTTATTAGCTATTGGTACGAAGGATAGTCAGTCTGCCGACATTTCTCGTGTGACTGAAATTGTTAAATCCATTTTGGAAAATTGATTATGAAAACACTCAAAAAATTAAAGTTCCGTAGCTATTCATCCGTGGATGAAATGGTTAAACTCACCTTGGGAAGTCGGTGGCTTAAACGTATGAAGCAGAGACTTAAACACACTGAAGTAGTAGATCAGCTAGTGCTGGCCAGGCTCCGTGCGGGGTTATCTCAGACTGATTTAGCTACGCGTATGAAGTGTACACAGAGTAGGGTTTCTAAAATCGAAGACAGTTTGGACGCACAATTAAGTCTCAAGGATATTTATGAGTATACGAAGGCTGTTGGGGTGGGGTGCGAGTTCAGGATAGACCTGAACTCGAGGGGACACGTGGGCAAGGTGACACGGTGACAAGGGGAACACCATTAAGGGGACATGGTGAGCGCGAGTGAAACTCGCGAGGGGGAGAGTTAGCAAGTTGGCATGTTGGCGAGGGGAGAGGCAGAGATACAGCGACACTTAGTAAGGAAAAAATCATTACGCGTGTTAGGATAATCTGAATACTGGTTGGGGATTATTTAGAGGAAGTGGTTGCGGTGAGAAAAAATCGTGATACAAAAACGGACTTACCCCACTTGCTGAATCAAAACTGAATTCAGATTTTAAGCATAACTTTACCCCTAATATATAAAATAAAATGGCACTCATTCATAAACCTGGAACTAGTTGGGATGAAGTCTATCGTCGGGCACGCTCAGCCGCGCCCGAAGCTTTTGAGGCCGATCGCGCCGCTAATTTAATTGGCGGAAAGTGGGTATTTGTTGGCGAAACTAAGCCGCATCCGTTGACGGTGGATGGAACTTTAATACCGGGCCCACCACGCATCAGTCGCGAGGATGCTGTCTCGGCCGTCGAGAAATCCGCAAAGCAGCATAAGGAATGGGCGAAGGTGCCACTGGACGAAAGACAACGTCGGGTGAGCAAGTCATTGGCTCTTTTACGTGAGCACCGGGAAGCGATTGTGCACTTGTTAATGTGGGAGATTGGTAAGCCCTGGCGCCTGGCTTGTGCTGACTTTGATCGCTGTGTTGAAGGGGTTGATTGGTATCTCTGCGAGGTTGAACGTCAGATGCAGGGGAGGGTTCCTTTGCCTGGTCCAGTTTCGAATATCGCTTCATGGAACTATCCACTAAGCGTGCTGGTGCATGCTGAATTAACGCAGATGCTTGCGGGTAATGCGGTGATTGCAAAGACGCCATCACAGGGCGGATTCCATGCGCTGACCTTATCACATGCGTTGATGGCACGAGCTGGCTTGCCGGTCACTTTAGTTTCGGGTGTGGGTAGTAATTTAAGTGATGCACTGATTTCCTCGCCTCAACTCGGGGCGCTTGCGTTTGTTGGTGGACGATCCAACGGCAGAAAGGCGGCGAGCACTCTGGCGGATTTACGCCGTCGACATATTTTAGAACAGGAAGGATTGAATGCTTGGGGAATTTGGAATTTTTCGCAGTGGGACCTTTTGGCGGCTCATTTGAAAAAAGGTTTTGAGTATGCAAAGCAACGTTGCACCGCTTATCCGAGGTATGTTGTGCAGCGAAGATTGCTGCCTGATTTCCTTGCGACCTATAATAAGGTTATTCAATCGCTTCGTTTTGGTAATCCATTTGCGGTGGAAAAAGCCTCTGACCCATTGCCAGATTTAGATTTTGGTCCGGTGATCTCTCAATCAAAAGCGGTTGAATTACAGAAACGGTATGATGAGGCTATTAATACTGGAGGTATACCGCTGGTGCATGGAGACCTCAGAGCTGGAAGATTTATTAGTGGTCAGGATACGTCGGGCTACGTGGCACCGGCGTGTGTTTTAAATCCTCCGAGTGGATGGGCATTCCATCACAGTGAGCCCTTTGGACCCATTGATTCCATTGTGAT
>JBBAUU010000139.1:0-3655 GCA_040398065.1 Opitutales bacterium
CTCTTTATGAAATTACTTCCGATCAGTGTGATGGTTTTATCCCTGAGTTGCTTCGCAGACGAAAAGGCCAAGCCAGCCGCCCCGGCGCCAGAAGCACCTCAAACCGTCCAAGTCGAAGTGCTCGATTCCAACGGCAAGAAATTTATCCTAGTGAAGAGCATAGAGTCGGCTGAAGAATTCGCAGCGTTTGAAAAAGACGCCCAAGCGATTACGGCGGACCAAAAAGATGCTGCCCTCACTAAACAGCTGCTTGATTTAGCTTTAACCACTCCTGAGAAAGAAGCCCGCGGTCGCGAATTAGACGGTAAATTTAAAAAATTGCAGGCAACCAATGCCACCATGGCAAAGACCTACAATTTTGATCTCACTCGCCAGTACCTCATTGTGCCCACTTCCGTGAAAGTTCTCACCATCCTCACGAATGAAGAGTACGCTAAATTAGCTGCGGCTAAAGACTTTAAAGCCGACTCCGTGATCACGAACGCCGATGACAAAAAGCTCATTCTCAAAGAAACCGTCAAGGGTGCCGCTGAAGTTGAAGCTTTCCAGCAACAAGTGCGTCGTGTCTTAGAGGCTAAACGCGGACTTCAACAACTCGTCGAAGCTCAACCGCGCTTCACCAAAGCCGAAGATAAAAAGAAAATCGAAGAAGCCATTAAAAATACCCAAGCAGAAGTAAATAAGAGCTTAGAAGACTTTAAGAAGTCGCGCGGTTACGATATCCCTAACGAATTTAATATCCAGACCGCCCAAGCCAAACTTTACACCCTGCTCTCCGATGAAGAGCAAAAGAATCTGCAAAGCCAGATTGATGGCAAAGACGCCAAGACTGAAACAAAGTCCGATAAAAAATAATTTACCCCTAAACTATCATGACCCAATCCACCGATACCGAATCAAAAAAGTCGCCAGCCGCTTCAACCGAAGTGGATACCAACCTGCTGACGCACGATAACAAAGTTTTCATTCGCTGGTTAGAAATCAGTGAAGCGAACACGATGTTAAGATTCCAAAGAGATCTCGAAGTCATGCGCAATCACAGCGCTAAGGTATTACAACTTGCGCAACGTATCGAACAAGCGGTCACTCCCAACGAGAAAGATGTTTTAACCAAGGCACGTGATACCGAATTACAAAACTATCGCAAAAATGATGCCGAATTTGAATTGGTTTATAAGACCAAGACCGATGACTGGATTCTCCGTCCACACTTCCTCCAAAATACCAAAATCAGACTCCTCTCACCCGTAACCGATGACATCATCGCTCAATTACGTAAAGGGCCTGACTTCAAAGAGTCCGACATTGTGGCCCGGGGTAACCAGAAGTTAATTCTGCTCTCAACCGTCGAAGGCGATCAAATCCCTCTGCTTGAGCGTAACCTGCGTATTGTCCACGCACAACAAAACAGCCTCATCCAACTCCGCGCTGCTGAAAAAACTGCCGCTGATGCCGAGGCTAAAAAGCGCGTCCAAGACGAAATTGAGAAAGTCACCAAGTCCCTACAAACCAACGCTGAATTGATGTTAAAGACCTACGGTATCTTCACGAATGATATTGTAGTCGAGAACCTCGGCGGAATTTTATGGGTAGCACTCTTAGAAGAAGAATTAAAGCGTTACGTAGAAAAAAGAGAGAGCAGCAAAGGAGCTAAGCCTGCTACGGCCGCAACACCTGCTCCCGCTCCGATTGCACCGAAGTTTGAAGCAGTTAAACCTGAAGCACCTAAAGTTAAGAAAGCCTAAGGCCTTCGTGCTTCCACCAAAAAGCCTGTCGCGAGACAGGCTTTTTTATTTATCAGAATAATTCCCCCTGGGAAGGTTTTGGCTTCGGAGGTGGAGCAACTTTCTCCACTTCTGGACTCATGAGTCCGTGCTTAGCCTGATACCTTCGTAAAGTGGAATGCATTTCCATCGATGAAAGAAATTCAGCAACCGCCGCCGTGTCTTCCGTAGCCGAGCTACCTAACTCCACTTCAAAATGCGTTTGGAATCTCACCAAGTTTAAATTACTACGAATGCGATCCGCTTCGGTCTTTATCTGTTCCGCAAAACGCACGGGCTCAATGGTGTCAGCCGCGGCCAAAACAGCTTCTAATCCTCCATACTGTTTGAGCCACTTCACAGCAGTCTTAGGCCCAACCCCTTTTAAGCCGGGGATGTTATCGGAAGTATCCCCAATGATTGCGAGGTAATCAGCTATCAAACTGGGCGGCACTCCAAATTTTTCTTCTACGCCTGCTGCGTCCAAGTGTCTCCATCCCATGGCTGGATTCGCGGTAGGCGGCGGTGATAACTGGGTAACTGTTCCGCCAACACATTGTCCGAAATCTTTATCGGCACTGACAATAATACATTCGTGGCCCTCGGCGGATAATTTTTGTACGGCGGTGGCGATTAAATCATCGGCCTCCACTCCCCTCTTTTCGATTACCTCAAAACCTAAAAGTGCGGTCAGTTTTTTTATTTCGGGAAGCTGTAAAATAATATCTTCGGGAGTATCATCACGTTGACCTTTGTACTCGGGTAAAACGGCGAGATGTCGATCCGACCCACCTAGGTCAAAAAACACAATCGACCGATCTGGCTTTTGACCTTCGCGTAAATCCTGCAGAGATTTTATCCAGCCGTGGAGTGCACCGGTCGGAAATTGGTCGGACTGACGTCGCAGATTGGATCGCTCCATCGCGAAGTGACTTCGGAACACCAAGTTAAATCCATCTACAAGCAGCCAGCGCATGGCATTAGTTTCTCCGAAGTGAGCCACACCTCCAGAAAAAAGCAGGCCCACCGTAAGGTGGGCCCGATTTATAACCAACTTCCTTTTATCTACTACTGTGCTGCAGGAGCTGGAGCGGTAGGTGCAGTCGGTGCGTTGTTAACTTCGATAGGCTCGCGGTAAACAGCACCACCTGGGGAAAGAATAACTGGGTTAGAGAAGGTCGAACCTGCACGCATTCCAGGGTAGTTACTACGAAGGGTCGCACCACCTGGGGAAACGAGGTTAGCGGTAACGAACACAGTAAGGTTACGTTTAACGGTCGACTTACTGTTGGATCGGAAAGCGTTACCAAGGAGAGGAATATCGCCCAAGACTGGAACCTTGTCGTTCACGGTCTTAACTTCTTCGCGGGTTAATCCACCGATGACAACCGTAGCGCCGTCGAACACGGTAACGTCGGTGGTCACTTCACGTGTGGTGAAGATAGGTTGGAAGAAACCAGAAGGTACGGAAACGGTAGTACCACCGGAGATAGCGATGGAGGTTCCGCCGTATTCAACGAAGCCTTCGAACTCAACGACCTTAGGTTTAAGGTTAAGAGCGATTGAGTCATCAGCACCTACCGTTGGAGTAACTTCTAAAGTCACACCCACGTCTTGTACGGTGAAGTCTTGAGGCGTACCAGCGGTGATCGCTACAGCGTCACCACCTGTTTGGGAGGCGGCTGAAACCTGAGCTTGGACATCGCCGTACGACTGAGGGTAGCGAAGTAATTGAGCAATTTTAACAATCGCCGTTTTACCATCTAACACCGTGAGGCTTGGAGCGGACATTAAGTCTGCACCAGAGTTTTGCTCGATAGCTTTCAGGAAAATCGAGAGGTCATAAGAACCAATGGTTCCAATTTGTCCCATCGCGAATCCAGAATTAGTAG
>JBBAUU010000140.1:0-3641 GCA_040398065.1 Opitutales bacterium
TCCCCTCAACCAATCACTTGTTCCATGGGGCGCGGGCGATGAGGAGTCCCATTCCGCACCAGTCTGTGACTCCAGCAAAAATAAGTCCGGCTCCAATAAAAGCACTGAGGAAATAAAAATTAGGATTCACAAAATATCCGAGGGCTAAGCCTAGACAGACTAAGCTCCCCGCGCCGACGCGGACTTGTCGCTCAATTGAAATCATTGCGGCTCCACCTTTTTCAATGGGGAGATTAGCGTCAACGCAGGCATTGGTTCCACCTTCGACCACGAGAAGATTGAATGACCCCGCTTGAAGAATTTCCGCAGCTTTGCGTGCGCGACCCCCTTTTCCGCAAAGTAAAATAATGGCCGGATTTTGTTTATCACCAATGAGTTTTTGGACGTCAGCGCAACTGATGGTATTTAAAGGCAGATTGACTGCACCTTGAACACGCACGCTGCGGTATTCGGCAGGTGATCTGACATCGACAAAGATTTTATCAGTCAGATTGAGGCTCTGTAATTGCTCAACGGAGATAACTTTAAATTTTTCAGTCATTTTTTAAGAGAGTCGATTGACGGCGCTGACCAAGGCCTTGAGGCCGGCAATTTCAATATTAGGATCTACGCCGCAGCCCCAAACGGTTTTACCGCTATCGGATTGTAAGGAAACATAGGCAGCCGCCGAAGATTCTTCGCCTGATGACAAAGCGTGTGAGCGGTAATCGCGTAAGGTGAACTTGGCCCAACCTTTATTGGCAATGGCGTGAACCAAGGCGCTGATCGGACCATTACCTTGGCCTTCAATGCTCATTTTTTCTCCACGGTATTTTACTTCCGCGGTGCACTTCACCGATTCCTTGCTGGTGGACTGTGTGTTGAAATCGATTAATTCAAGGGGCTTAGAAACATTGACGAATTCTAAGCGAAATTTTTCATGAATTTCTTTAGGCGTTAATTCGCGGCTTAAGCTATCGGCATATTGTCCGATATTATTTCCCACTTCGGGGTGCATCAACTTAGGTAAATCAAAACCGAACTCGCGGTCTAAAATATAGGCGACTCCACCTTTACCACTTTGGGAATTAATGCGAATAATAGCTTCGTAGGAACGACCAATGTCCATCGGGTCGATTGTGAGATAGGGCACCTGCCAGGCACTATGCCCGCCGTCTTTATTACGACGGTCCATCCCTTTTTTAATCGCATCTTGGTGTGAGCCAGAAAACGCCGTGAAAACTAAATCGCCAGCGTAGGGGTGACGTTCATGCACGCTCATGCGTGTGCAGCGTTCGTAGATTTCGCGAATCTGTGGTAAGTTTTTAAAGTTCAACTCTGGATTAATACCATGTGAGAACATGTTCAGAGCAACCGTAACGATGTCTAAGTTGCCAGTGCGTTCGCCATTACCAAACAAGGTACCTTCGACACGATCAGCGCCTGCCATTAAACCTAACTCAGTTGCAGCGACGCCCGTTCCGCGGTCGTTGTGGGTGTGTAATGAAATCACCGCACTCGCACGATTTTTCAAATGAGTGCAGAACCATTCAATTTGATCAGCGTGTGTATTCGGTGTACCCGCTTCAACTGTCAGTGGTAAGTTTAAGATAATTTTTCTTTCGGCAGTGGCACCCCAAGCTTTGGAGACGGCTTCGCAGACCTCTAAGGCGTATTCGGCCTCCGTTAATACGAAGGTTTCAGGGCTAAACTCAAATTGCCAAGCCGTGTCAGGTAAGGCGTCCGTTAACTCGCGAACCAACTGCGTTCCAGCTACAGCCATTTCCAGGACCTTTTCTTTCGATAAGCCAAAAACAATTTCGCGTTGGGCAGGATTCGTCGGGGTATAAAGGTGGACGATGGCGCGACGGGCACCTTTTAAGGACTCGATGGTGCGACGGATTAAATGTTCACGAGCTTGAACCAATACCTGCACGGAAACATCGTTAGGAATTAATTTCTTTTCGATTAATTCACGCGTGAAGGCGAATTCGGTGTCGGAAGCGGAGGGGAATCCAATTTCGATTTCTTTGAAGCCGATATCGCACAACATTTTAAACATCTCTAATTTTTCAGAGACATTCATTGGGATGGCTAAGGCTTGATTACCATCGCGCAAATCGACTGAGCACCAGCGAGGCGCGTGCGTGATAGAGGCGTCGGGCCATTGGCGTTTTTCTAAACGCACCGTTTGGAAGGGACGGTATTTGGATCCAGGGTTTTGCATGCTCCGAAGGTATTAAATGAAGGATGAGAAAAAGGGGAGGGCTAGGCGAGCGTGGGTTTTGGTCTTAAAACAAAAAAGCCCGCATGGAATGTCCAGGCGGGCTTTTCGCAAAAGGGTGCGACCCGGACTTAAGCTTCTGGTTTGGTCTTAGGAAGTTTGGTAACGCGTTTGATGTCTTTTAAGGCACCGCGTTTCTTGAGTAACTCAACGCGCTCGAAGCGTTTGAGTACATTACGTTTGGCACCAGCTGAACTGGCGCTTGATTTGAAACTGTTGTGCTGGGTCATGTCCGTAAGAAGTGGAAAGGTGGAGAAAAGGCTTGGAGTGTTCGGGGGCAAGGGGAAAACACTAAAAAATGATATTAATTGAATAATTGGACGGTTTGTTGGCCTGGAGTTGTGGATTTGCAGCCCCGTAGCCCCTTCCATCGACAACCTTTGGGATTGCTGGCTGGGGCGACTCTGGTGACATCGAGGGCGGTGCGTTTACTCGATCGTTATATTCTCTCAGAATGGGCCAAGGTTTTCAGCCTCTGCTTTGCGAGTTTTTGCGGAATTCTCATTATATCCGAAGCCTATAATTGGATTCCGGAATTCATTAATCTGAAAACCTCTTTTTTAAATATACTTATATATTTCTTTTATAGCATCGTGATCCGAATTTCGACGATTGTACCGATTTCGCTCATGGTCTCCGTGGTGTTTGTTTTGACGTCGATGAATCGTAATCAGGAACTCGCTGCATTGCGTGCGGCGGGAGTGGGTATCTCGAGAATCACCGCACCGCTTTGGTGGGTCGGCGGATTTTTTACCGCGTTACTTATTTTGCTTAACGCCGTGTTGGTGCCTGATGTTATCGAAGCACAGAACAGCCTGCTCGAACGTGAACAGTTTAACGCCCTGCGTTCTAAGGATGTAACCGTATTACCTTCGAGCCAGTCCGACTTCGTTTCATTTGAAAATACCAAGAAGCGTCGGTTTTGGCTGATTACACGCTTAGGTTTAACTACCGGTCAGGCCTTTGAGGTGTCCATAGATTCGTTTGATGAAAAGGGCCGTCGCGTTCGTAGTATCAAGGCCGACTTCGCAGAATTTAAGAAAATAAATAATCAGTGGGTCTGGATTTTTAAAGAAGGTCGCGACCTGAAATTTAATGCTGAAACGGGTTCTCTTTTGTCGCAGCCACGTTTTAAGGAATTAAATATTCCCGATTATGATGAAGACCCAGAGGTAATGCTTTTTGCAAAACGCGATCCCGATACTTTATCGTTCCGCGAAGTGAATCGCTTCGTTAATCAAACCGGTAGCAATGCGGGTGGACGTAATGCTGCCTATGCGATGCGCTATCACTCCATTCTGGCAGCGCCGGCCATCTGTTTAGTCGTCATTGCCGTGGCGATTCCCTTCTCAGTGGTCGGAGGTCGAGTGAGTCCGAT
>JBBAUU010000141.1:0-3637 GCA_040398065.1 Opitutales bacterium
CGCTGGATCGCCCGGACCATTCGACAGAAAAACACCATCGGGATTGTAAGCGCGAATCTCCGATGCTGGCGTGGTCGCTGGAAAAACTTGTACATCGAAGCCGGCATTAACCAAGCGACGGAAAATCGAAGTCTTCGCCCCAAAGTCATACGCAGCGATACGATACTGCACGGGCTTATTCTTGGGCTTATTTAAATGAGTTCCGACCACCGTAAAGGGCTTACAATCACCCGCGGTCTTATTAAAATTATAAGGAGCCTTGCAGGTGACCTCTTTAACGAAGTCTGCACCGACCGTACCCGACCAAGCGCGTGCACGCTTCAACGCTTCTTCATCCGAAATCGCTTCGGTTGAAAGACAGGCTTTCATCACACCCGCGGAGCGAAGTTTTTTTGTTAAGGAGCGCGTGTCGATTCCTTCAATACCAGGAATGCCATACTTCTTCAGCCAAGTGCTGAGATCGGTCGTCGCTCTCCAATTCGAAACAATCGGTGAAAGCTCTCTCACGACAAATCCGGCGACGTGAGGGCGAGCCGATTCAAAATCATCTTCATTCACTCCATAGTTTCCAATCTGAGGAGTCGTCATCGTCACAATCTGCCCGAAGTAAGACGGGTCCGTGAGGATTTCTTGGTAACCCGTCATGCTCGTATTGAAGACCACTTCACCGCACAAGGTCTTCTCCGCCCCAAAAGCTCGACCCCGAAGAATGGTTCCATCTTCAAGAGCGAGAACTGCGTGGCGATTCATGAGTCCGTTTTGAAAGGCGGTTCGCCCTCGGAGTGAAGCAAAAAAGAAATTATTTTTCAAAAACCCAAACCCGGGTCGCCACCCAAGGGAGCAGGTGGACGTGCCCGAGCGTCCAACGAGTCAGCCATGTAAGGCTTATGAACCTGCCAACCGGCCCGGTAGGGTGACCCATTTTCTTTAACAAAATCCGTAATTGCCTTTAAAATGGTAGAATCTGCCCGACGCGACCATTCGGGGTGCAGCCAAACACTCTTGGCCGACCACGCACCACCCACGGCCTGGGTCCATTTCTGCGCCGAGTCAGCCGACTCAATGATCAGCTTAACCTCGTGCGCCTTCGCCAACGACTCCGCCACAGGCAACTTGGCCCATTTAGGACTCACGGTCACCCAATCCAAGCCCTCGGGTATCTCATAGGCACCACAGGTCTCCAGATGCACCTTAAGTTTGGCTGCCTTCAACGCATTCACCAAAGGAACTAAATCATGCACACAAGGCTCTCCGCCAGTGAGTACCACAAAATCAGGTTTCGCTTCTCCTGCTTCTCTCGCCAACTCATCCGCCGAAGCTTTGCGAATATTTTTGGGGACATATTGCGGATGCCAAGTGGAAGCGGAATCACACCAAGTACATTTTACCGGACATCCCTGCAGACGGATAAAAAAAGCTTTTCGGCCCATGTGCACACCTTCACCCTGCCAACTCAAGAAGGTTTCATTGACCGGATAAAGTTCAGCCATGATTAAATATCGGGCTGATACCGAGCAGAATTTTTGGAGTCCTCATACAAGTGCACCGCAATCAACCAAGCCCGTCCTTGCGATTCTTTACGCACCATGGGATCAAGTACCGTAAATAAATACTGTGCAATCCCTTCAGTCGATGCCGAGGGAACTACCAGTGCCTTAAAGAGTTTATCATGATTTTTTAAAAGTGCGTCGCGCTCAGGATCATCCGCGGAAAACAAACACGCGTGGTCGAGATTTTGATCAATCCAAGTTTTGATATAGGCCAGACCTCCAAAATCGACGACGAAGCCACGCTCATCGAGTTGTTTACAGCCAAACTCCAAACCGATTCCCCAGTTGTGGCCGTGAATGAATGAGCAATTCCCACTGTGCCGGTGCTGGCGATGAGCAAAGGGAACGTCTCGATAAACTTTAGTACAGGTAAACATCTGACTCCCCCGAATTAGAGCCGTCCCCTCCCACCCCGCAAGGCACTTTATTTAAAGCCCTAAAAATAGCCATAAAAGAGGCCTGTCGCATTGCGTACGACAGGCCTCTGAAGTGCTATGAACCGAGTTAGATTAGAACGTGTGCATTAAACCAAACGACCAAATCGCCGTGGCATGTACCGGATTAACCAGTGCACCCGTCGACTTTGTCGCATAGTTCGTTGTCTTTACTGCCTCGCTATAGAACAAGTAGACACTCGAAGCTGGAGTAAACTTATAGGTCAAACCCGCAGCAAGAATCTGCTGTAAGCCCGCACTCTCTAAGTCCTCCGCATACGTTGCGTCGACCGTACCCTGAATATTTTTGTCCCGATATTGTCTTAGCAAGGTGCCTTGTAATGACACCGCCAAAGACTCACTCAGCTTGTATCGAAGACCCGCGCTTAACGACAACTGAGTTCCAGGACGGAAATACTCATCGGCGATGACTGAGCCCTGTCCTTGGATTTGTAAGAATTGCGTAAGATTATCAGTCGCTAAACCGAAATCTTTTCGAATTCCTAAAAGCAAATCTGTAGACCCAGTGCCTGGTTGCAAATACCGACGCGGTACCAACATCACGAGGTCATCTTTTCCTGTAGGTAATTTTATTCCTGCAGAAACAGTGTAACCTTCCCATACCGCTCTGGTCGCAATCGTGATATCACCCAGTCCGACAACTTTACCTTGAGCCGTAGAGGTTTCTGTCGAGCGATCAATCCGTGGCACCGAAATTGAAACAGTCTGACCGAGCAGCTGCGTCTCAATCGTCGCCAAGATATTGCGATGCACAGCCGTAAAGTGCGCATGGGCACCATCATTGCGGGCGTCTTGATTGATGTAGTCGTAACGTAAATCCAACGTGTACGCCCCGGCTTGGGCAGCAGGACGTTCAGCTAGATTATCGACCGCAACTTTAACGCAACCACACGGACAAGCCTGTGCGGTGGTGAAGACTCCTAAGGCAAGGAGCCCGAGAATGGCGGCTGGCGTAGAGCGAGCAACCGAAGAAGAAATAATCATAATATTTTTATAGTTTTTTTGTGCATGTAGTCGGTGTGGCAAATTCGCTACATACACAGACACTTATCCGTTGAGATTAAGTGAGATTGGTAAATGAAGCCACGTGAGCCGAAGCCCAAGAGATTTTTAAACTATACCTTCGGTGGCGGCACGGGAACCTCTTCTGTCAGCCGCCAGATATTAAACCCCTGATCACGCTGAAAAATAATACCGTAAGACTCCGGCAAAGTTAAATAAACACTATCACCATGATTAAAATCGTATTTAATTTTAGCTTTTAGAACTTCAGACTTACCTACTGGGGCCTGCTCAGTTGTCTTTCGACCCTTCTCAACCACTTTACAGAGCGAGCAGGGTTTATCAGTTAAAGTTTTTGTAATCGCTTCAGAGGTCGAGAGGTGAATCGCATTGGTGCGCGACATATTCACCCAAGCAAACACTTGTAATAAATCCCAAGTTAAACCCGACGACGCGAACCAGGCAGCTAAAACTGCCCATACGGCGAACCTCTTAATCGTGTTTAACACAATCAGATTCAGATTTAATATCCGTTAGTGTTCAAACGAAAACCCAGCACACAATGCTCTATCAGAGTATCTAATTTAGAAGATTAGCCCTTGTAGACCGTAAAATCAGGCACGCCGGCCA
>JBBAUU010000142.1:0-3590 GCA_040398065.1 Opitutales bacterium
CGTGGCACCTAAGGTGCGCACCACCTCAGATAAAATAAAATTGAGCGCTTCGCGAGGGTCCTCGGTCGCATTCACAAAAGCACCTACTCGATATAAACAATCGAGAACGCGTGCGTCGTTGGGTCGGTCCGGTGAAGGATTTTTGCTGCTCATCTTACAGCGAATGATCCATGTCCAACGCGGGCGCGTCCACGGTGGTTTCTCCAACCACTTTTGCGGGCACACCGGCTACGGTGGTATGGGGTGCGACATCTTTTAAAACAACCGAACCAGCACCAATTTTAGCACCTTCGCCGATGGTGATGTTACCAAGAATTTTAGAGCCTGCGCTGATTAATACACCCGAGTGGATTTTCGGATGTCGATCGCCACGAGCCTTACCCGTTCCACCCAATGTGACTTCATGAAGAATCGAGACGTTATCACCAACGACCGCGGTCTCACCCGCGATAAAGCCTGTGGCGTGATCCAATAAAATTCCTACGCCGAAACGAGCCGCTGGATGAATATCCACGGCGAGGTGTTCCGACATTAAAGACTGCAGGTACATCGCTAAATCTTTGCGACCCGACTTCCATAAATAATGAGAAATGCGATGCAGTGAAATCGCGTGAAAACCTTTATACCATAAATAAGGTACCAACGCATGTTCAGTCGCCGGGTCTCGCTCAAGAATCGCTTTAATGTCCATACGCATCTGCGAAACGATTTCGGGATCAGCTTGCAGCGCTTCTGCTAATGCTAGCACCACGACCGCTGAATCCTTTCCCGTCAGAGACAGTCGATCCAACAGACGGTGGACGATGCCATCGGCAAAACTTTTGCGCTCTAAGACGTAGCGTTTTAATAAGGGACTTAAAGCGGCCTCACTTTGACTGATCTGTTCAGCCCGGGCACGCAGCTCCTCCCAGAGGGAAGCCTCGGTTGCGCATACGACCGCGATGTTCTTGGCATTAGCCATATTCATCTAATTCGCCTCTTTTGCCTCATTTGGCAACCCACGAGTAAATAAAAAAGCCGAAAGTGCCTAAATTATGGAACTTTCATTAGGGAACGGATGTTATAATCTATCATAAACATTATGAAAAAACTAATCCCATTCTTCTGTCTTCTCGTCTCGGTTTTCGCTTTTGCCTCCCCTGAAATCGGAAAAGACGTAACCGACTTCACCGGTAAAACCATGGACGGAAAAACCGTAAAACTTTCTGACTTCAAAGGTAAAATTGTCGTCCTCGAATGGTACAACCCAACCTGCCCTTTTGTTAAGAAATTTTATAGCGTAGGAAAAATGCAGGAGTTTCAAACACAAGTAACGTCGGCTGGACACATCTGGATCACGATTAACACCGGCGGAAAAGTTGCTGATTTGAAAAATACAATTATTACAGAAAAAAATAAAGCGAGTGTAGTGATTGATGATACCGATGGTTCCATCGCTCGACAATTTGAAGCAAAAACTACTCCACACTGTTTCGTCATTAATCGTGAAGGGATTCTCGTCTATAAAGGGGCAATCGATAGTATTGGTTCCGCCAAATCAGCCGACATCGACAAAGCCACCAATTACGTTTTAGCCGCAGTGACCGCGACTCAGGATAACAAAAAAGTCGAAGTAAATACCACCAAACCTTACGGTTGCGGAATAAAATTCTAACTTAAGCCAGCCGCGCTAAGAATCTTGGCGTGTACTTGGTCGTTACGTAAATACGGAGTGAAGAGCGAAGCTCCCGGTCCGTAAGCGCAGAATTCGACCATTTCGGCGGTGTGGTTCCCACTCGTCCACCCCGCTGCCGTATACGATGGGAGTATTTTCTGAAGAGATTCTATATCCGAAATTGAATTCAAATCATCTTTTTTGAAATTAAGATTTGTTACACGGACCACTAAATCGCGGAACGCAGCAACGGATTTTAAATTTTCAGATTCAGCGAACAGTCGCTCGAGTGACATCGTGAAATCACCCAAACGTAAGAAAGTCTTATTAGTATCGAAGTACGAAGGCACGTTCGTATCAAAACTATCATTGCCTACGCCATTGATCTGCATTCCACCGGTACCATGGTCGGTCGTGACAATCAGTAAAGTGTCGGGGTTCTTCTCGATAAAGTTCAACACCATCGCAATAGTCTCATCAAATGCCAGTTGCTCTAGAATAATCGCCGCAGCGTCATTCGCATGTCCCGCGTGATCCACGCGTCCGCCTTCAATCATCAGGAAAAAACCCTCGGAGCCCTGTGACAATTGCTCCAAGGCTACTTGTGACATCTCTTTCAAGGTTGGAGTGAATGCTTTCAGCTCAGGCGTATTAATGCGATCAATCTCAAAAGGGAGATATTTCTCGGCGAATAATCCGAGTAATGGCTGACGTTCTTTAACCGCCAAAAGGTCTTCACGATTCTGGACAATTTTATATCCAAACTTCTGATAAGCATTTTTGAGATTATTATCAAAATGCGTCCAGCCGCCCCCGAGAATCACATCCACACCGCGTTCTAAATATTGTTGAGCAATTTCGGACTGTAATTTACGCGCCGGCAGATTTGCGACAAAGCCAGCGGGCGTCGCATGCGTAGCGGTCACAGTCGTAACTAATCCGGTCAGCTTTCGCGCTGCTTTCATTTTCTGCAACAGGGTCACTGGCTTCCGACCATCAGGAGTGATATTGATAACTCCGTTTTCAATTCGCTCACCAATCCCCCAGCAACTCGCCGCAGCAGCCGAATCCGTAACCAAACCAGTCGTTGAGTAAGTTTCACAGAGCGATCTGACCACGGGCAAGTCTTGATAGAGTTTAAGCCAGTGGCTGCTTCTATTTACTTTTAATTTTAAAAACTGTTGGGTCGCACAAAGGGTTCCTAAACCCATGCCGTCACTCACCATAAAAATAATATTCTTAGCCGAACCGATTCCGGCATTAGCCTTACTCTCACGCGGACTAGCACCCAACGCAGGTACAGACGCAGCACCTAAAACAATACTACCCGCCCCGGCAAATTTTAGGAAATCGCGACGTGAGGTCGTGCGGTTTTTTGACATATTTTAAATCAAATGAATTAAATACACTCTGCAATCCGTGAAGAGTGACATTTCAGCGTCGGACAAGCACGACTAGGCACCATGCGCGCCTGAAGATGGACTAGGTGAAGCGGGCGCAGCAACTACAGCTTTCAAGCGACGTTCGGCAATTTCCGCAGTTACCAAGGAGATAAACTCTTCAAAGGTGCGGTTGCCCTCGAATGATTTATCCGCACGAGAGCGAATATTTACCAAGCCAGCTTCTTTTTCTTTGGCACCGACGACTAACATGTGTGGCACCTTGGTGAGTTCGGCACGACGGATCTTGGCGCCGAGTTTATCGGACGATCCATCAACCGAGCAGCGAATATTTAATTCGGTTAATTTCTTACCGAGTTCTTCGCAATAAGGATTCATATCATCGTTCAAGGAAATGATACGCACCTGTTCAGGAGCCAACCAGGTTGGGAAGTCGCCCGCGAAGTGTTCAATTAAAATGCCGACGAATCTTTCCATCGATATCATTAACATCTTTAAAAGTCTTATGATACTTTCCATCATGATAGACGTCATAA
>JBBAUU010000143.1:0-3579 GCA_040398065.1 Opitutales bacterium
CTCTGTTGAATTTGAAAATCAAGGCCAAGCCGCCGATTGAGTCTTTAGCGCAATTGCAGAAGACGATACGCGAAGCAGACCAAGCGTTTGGTCAAGTGGGTCGTCACTTAATCCGCTATTCGGGAACCGAAAACAAAATCCGTATTTTGGTTGAGCACCGCGAGAAATCGGAAGTCGATGCCTGGACGAAACGTTTCCAACAAGCCTTGGAGAAAGATTTAGCTTAATCATGCCGACCTATAATCTCATTAAAACAAAGGCATCGGTGGCGGCGGAACCGATTAGCTCAACGCGCACCTGGGCACAAATTCCTTTAGCTAATATCTCATTAGAAGCTCATCACCAAACCACTTTAGCAGCGGCGGGCTGTTCTTATTCTAAGGATGAAGTTGCCGCGATAAAAATTCATCCACAAGCGTGGTTGGATCCTATTGAAGTCATTAAATTCTTCGACGATTCAGCCGCAGGTGAATTGCAAGATGCCGCAGGGGAATCGTTGATTACTTACAAAGAGCGCGGAAAGAAAATCCATTATGCCCAAAAAAGTTTTCTGATGGTTTACAGTTGGGATATTTTGAAAGCCAACGAATTGGCGGTAGCTCTCAACACCGTATGGGAAAATAAAGGCATCGCTCATTCATCGCTTTATGTAGATGGAAAACTTTCCGTGGGTGCTGGTACAAAAATTTTACCGGGAGTCGTTATCGAAGGTGACGTCATCATTGGTGCTAATTGTAAGATTGGTCCCAATTGCTATATCCGCGGATCCACTTCGATTGGTCAGCAGTGTCACATTGGCCAAGCCGTTGAAATTAAGAACTCCGTTATTTTTAATCAGACCAATGTCGGACACCTATCCTATATCGGTGACTCCATTTTGGGTGAGAAAGTTAACTTAGGAGCTGGTACCACGACTTCTAATCTGCGCCATGACGGTAAGACTCACAGCAGCAAGGTAGCGGAGAAGTTGGTCGATACCGGACGTCGAAAATTCGGCACGGTTATTGGCGATAACGTCCATACTGGTATAAATACATCCATTTACCCTGGCCGAAAAATATGGCCGGGACTTACGACTCGACCTGCTGATATAGTCATCCAAGATTTACACTAATTACCCTAATACACCATGTGCGGCATTATCGGATATATCGGAACACGTCCTGCGACTCCCATTCTCATTGGTGGTCTGAAGAGACTTGAATATCGTGGATACGATTCAGCCGGCTTAGCGTTATTGGATGCCCAAGGACTGACCACTTTTAAGGCCGTCGGTAAAGTCGCCCGCTTGGTTGAAAAATTACGCGGCGATCTATCGCCCGAGAAGCATGAAAGTTATACGGTCGGTATTGCGCACACCCGCTGGGCAACGCACGGTGCACCAACTGAAATCAATGCACACCCCCATTTTGATCAGAGTCGAAAAATTTGTGTCGTTCATAATGGAATTATCGAAAACTATCGTGACATTCGGAGGAAACTACAGGAATTAGGACATAAGTTTGATTCCGATACTGATACCGAAGCTTTATCGCGATTGATTGGTTTTCATTACAAAGGTGATTTACGTACAGCAGTCGTCCAAGCTTTACAACAAGTTGAAGGTGCGTACGGCATTGCTGTTTTGTGTGCTGATGAGCCCAATAAGATTGTCGTCGCTCGCAAGGGAAGTCCCTTGGTCATCGGAATGGGTGACGGCGAATGCTTGGTTGCTTCCGACGCATCTGCTCTGGTTTCCCACACGCAAAGAGTTATCTATTTAGATGATGGCGATATCGGCGTAATCACACCGAACAGCGTTGATATTCGTAATCAAGATGATGAACCGATTACACGCAGTGTTTCGCAACTCGATTTAGATGCTGGTGCCGTTGAAAAAGGAGGCTTTGAGCACTTCATGCTCAAGGAAATATTCGAACAGCCTGAGTCTGTCGGCAATGCTCTCCGTGGTCGTATTGATATGACTGAAGGCAACGCCGTCTTGGCGGGTATGCAGATGTCTCCTAAGGAGCTCGCGGAGATTCATCGTACCGTTTTAGTAGGCTGTGGCACTTCGCTTCACGCGGGTATGGTGGGTGAGTATGCTTTTGAAGACATCGCTGGAATTTCTTCGGAAGTTCAACAGGCAGCCGAATTCAGATACCGTAATCCCATTGTTGATCATCATGACATGGTGATAGCTATTTCCCAGTCAGGTGAAACTGCAGATACTTTAGCAGCGATTCGTAAGGCCAAAGAAAAGGGCACCATGATTCTAGGTTTAGTGAACGTCGTGGGCTCAGCGATTGCCCGTGAGACTGGTCGTGGAGTATTCATTCACGCTGGACCTGAAATCTCGGTTGCATCCACCAAGGCATTTACCGGTCAGGTCACCGTTTTACTTTTAATGGCATTAAAATTAGGTCGCGGTCGTCGACTCTCCCAAGAGCACGGCGTGGACTTAGCTCGAGAAATCAGCCAGTTACCTGAATTGATTAATTTTGTTCTTAAGCAAAATGACGCGATTGCAAAAGTCGCCGAGCGCATGGCGAAGTCAGACCACGCATTCTTTATTGGTCGTGGTCCGATGCACCCAGTCGCTTTAGAAGGTGCCCTTAAATTAAAGGAAATTTCTTATGTTCATGCCGAGGGCTACCACGCCGCTGAGCTTAAGCACGGTCCAATCGCTTTATTGACGCAGGGTACGCCCGTGATCGTTTTAGCTAATCAAACCTCCGTACTCGATAAGGTTTGGAGCAATGCTGAGGAATGTAAGGCACGCGGTGCGCATATCATTGCTGTGGTTACTGAAGGTCATGCTAAGACCGACCTTACGGACGATATCATTGTATTGCCTAAATGTGGTCCGCTCGTGGCAACGATTCCTGCAGCGGTCGCTTTACAGCTTCTGGCCTATCACGTGGCTCGCATTCGTGGTTGTTCCATTGATCAACCCAGAAACTTGGCTAAGTCGGTCACCGTTGAGTAGTCACAAGTTACTAGGGTAAAAACCTCAGTAGCAGGAACTTGATGCAGGGGCATTTTGTTTAAACACAAGGAGGATGAAAAATCCTCCCAAGTTATCGTGTGCCAAGTGTCATCAGTCCAAGCTCGTGACCGACTTTCACGAAATCCTTATCAGCGGAGAATTGCACCCCTGGTGTCATGATTGTTTGCAGAAACAATTGCAGAAAAATTTGGAAATCAGTCAGCGTTTAAAATTAGCCACGAAGCGACCATGCACGCAGTGTGGTATTACCTTTTCGATCCATAGTTTTCATTGGATAAAATCTACGAAGACCAGACACAGTTACTGTCGCGCCTGCCATGCCGTGTATATGGCCATGCGTTATGCACGAGTGAAGGGTGAAAAATAAATCCGCTGGTGGCCGGACGGGGACTTGAACCCCGAACCAATTGATTAAGAGTCAACTGCTCTACCATTGAGCTATCCGGCCAATCAGCGGAAAATTAAGAGAGTGTTGTGGGAGGTTTTTTTCAAGCGAATAAAACCCGCGATAAAGCTTAGTTTTGTTCGAAGTGGCCGGACGGGGACTTGAACCCCGAACCAATTGATTAAAAGTCAACTGCTCTACCATT
>JBBAUU010000144.1:0-3451 GCA_040398065.1 Opitutales bacterium
AAAAAGCCCACACCCACTCCAACACGGAGCGAGTTGAGCTCAAAGAATAGCTGCGAACTTACTTAAAAGTATCGCAGTTAAATCACAGCAGAAGTTATGTAACGACGGGTAATTAGTTAGCGGTGTCGAGGGACTGGTTGACGTGGCGCTTGGTACTAATCACGTCCATGACACTAGAAATCCGTGCCCATCTGACAAGAAGATTTCTTTAAAATGAATGTAAAAAACTAGTCCTTTTTCAGGGCTTCTTCGACGCCGTTACTGACGACCATATACAGGGCATACCGGGCTCGCGACATCCCGACATAGGCCTTCCGTCGATCCCGCACAGAATCTAATTTATCAAAATCAGTAAGAACGACCGCGTGGGATTCCATCCCTTTAAATTTATAAACCGTAGAGCAACGGATAGTGCCATTCTCATAAGGCTTCATGGGGTCGTACGGTATCAATTTGAGTCCCGCAACCATGTCCTTGTCTTTGTACGATTCACGGCCGGCCCCATGCATACTGATAATCACGACGTCTTTAGGATCAAAATCCTTCAGCACGACTTTCTGAATCAACGCATCGAGCATCGCGAACTCCTTCCCTTCCTTTAAAGGTGCGGTGGCGATGGCTGGACCAAAAATACGAGAGGATTGCTTAACGGTCTGACCCATCACTTTCGCGACCTTCTGCGCAATCTGTTCGGTGTTACGCCAGTTGTTATCTAATTTAGCAAACGGAGCTTCATCTAATATTTCTAATAATTCTGTGTGGTCATGCAACGGCGGCTGAGTGGGCTCAGGATTTAGATACTGATCAAGATCTTCAAACCATCTCCAACGTCCGCGCTTCAATCCACTTTTTAATAAAGTATCCATCAACAACAGCATATCACCGTCGTCACGAAAATCCTGTCCTTCATCGACCACCAACAAATCATATTTATCGTCTTGGGAAATTTTCTTGGCGGCGACCAGAGCTTGGCGCACGCGCTGCGCATAATATTCTGGATTCGTTTCACGTTGATCGCCAGGCGACCCGATGAGTGTATCGCAGAATGAATAAAATGAACCTGCGGTGACGGTGGTGAGCGTTTCGCGTTGAACGACGTCGTAAAGAAATCCACCGAGGTAACGATTAAAACAGATTAGTCCGATTTTAGCGGTGGGATTTTTTTGTAATTCACGGCGACACATCTCCATCGCGAGAAGCGTTTTACCCGAACCAGGGCCGCCCGTAATGCGAAGACGTTTATTCTCCGTTACCATGTCGAGGGCGTGTAATTGCGATGCGGAAAGACGGATCAGTTCGATATCCATTTCATCGGCCGTGAGGTTGGCCGTGAGACGAAAATCTGGGCGCAACTTTTGGGCGACGGCCACGAGTTGCTCAGAAGTTAAAGGCTCAGGTAATTTTTTCTCGGGGAATCTTTTTAGATAACGCTCTGCGGCGTCATCTAAGAGTCGCTCACAAATTTCCGTAAAGCTGGCCTGCGAAAGTTCTTTGCGGTCGACGATGCGGCGTTGGGCAACTTCAATTGTTTCGACATTAAAATCGACATCAGGGAAAACGATTGCTTGGTCGAACACCATACCACCTTCGGGGGATTCTTTTCCGAAAATTTTGGCTAAGTAATCTCGGATTTCGTAGGAGTTATCGCGAGATTGGTAAAAAGGTGGGACCATTTTTTCGTAGCGTGATCCGCGCTCACGCATCCATTTGCCGCTTTCACAGACGATTTGACCGCCTTTGACTTCGAGCACTAGCCGACCTCGGGGATGCAGGACGACGAAATCAGCTTCCGAGTCGAATACTCCATTCTGACGTGGAATTTCTAAACAGGGAATGACGATGTAGTCGTCGGAAAGTTCGAAACGCAGACGTTCCAAGATGTCGCTTTCCGATTTCTCGTACTGTGCGGTGTGCAACCGTTCCGGAATGCATCGTGCCATATCGCCTCTCTTATGTCACTCGCCCTCCCCGCTGGCAAGCCCGACCACTTGCCGTTACAAGATTGTTGAAAATAGGGACTTACGGATGGGCGGTTTAGCGAAGCCGATGTTGTGAATATTATTATACAAAAATTTCTACAATAATTTGCATTTCGAATGTGGGTATGCATTATCGGTGTTATGGCGATAAAAGTAGCACGTGGCGGAAAGGTCATTGGGGAGTTTGAGGCCAAAGAAATACCTTGGCGCATCGAGCAAGGGGTCCTTCTAAATACCGATTACTATTGGACGGAGGGAATGAAGGACTGGATGCCCTTAAGTCAACTCCTGCAGAAGCCGGACATCGTGGAGACCAAGTCTTCTGGATATGGACTACTCAATTTAATCACTTTTGGCCTATTTGCAGGTTGGTTATCGTCGGGATCGACTGGCGGTGGGGATGGCGGAGATGAGGGCGGCTTTTGGAGTCCACGCCCAGGCCCCATGAATATCGAAGAAGAGGACGACGAGGAAACCAACGAGCGATTGGAAGACATCGCCCAGGACGATCGGGACAGCGGCGACTACGATGGGGATGCGTAGGACTTTATAATTTTGGTAATAAATTATTCTTCGCCGAACTTGCTTAGCCATTGGACCTCGGCTATCAAATCGTCCCCCTTGTATTGAATGTCTATTGAACGTCATTTTATTGGCTGGAATGGAAGTTTAGCTGAATTGACGGCTAAAGCGATTTTAGCTGGTGCAGCACCCGCTCCGGGAATGAAGGCGATCGATTTAAGTTCACATCGAGTCATTGTGCCGTCGCAGTTTGCCGGTCGATTAATACGAGAGCAATTGGCTATCCAATCTCCACACGGCGTACTACTTCCAAAAATCGAAACCCCCGAAAGCTTCTTAAACTGGGGTGACCGTAATCTGGAGATAGCGAATAGTGAAAATTGCTTACTAGCATGGATTGAGGTCTTGATGTCTCTAGATTTTAGCGACGACGAGTACCTCAGTCTATTTCCTGAAAGGAAAAATAATGAATCCTTTGATTTTTCAGCGGCTCAAACTTTCGCCCAACAATTAATCAAGTTACGCGACCAATTAGGCGGGTCGAGAGTTGCTCATAACTTCAGAAAAGTAATCGATATCTGCAAAGAAGAACCAGAGCGCTGGAAGGATTTAGCAAAATTGGAGGACAAGTATTTAGCGGTTCTCAAAAGAATGGGGAAAGGTGACCACAATCAGGTTCGCACATCACTAGCGACAGGCGACGACATGCCCGAAGGTGTAAAAACAGTTTGGCTCGCAGCAGTGCTCGATCCTCAACCACTGTTGTTGGAAGCATTAGACCGACGTAAAGACAGGCTAGATATTAATATTATTATTGGAGCAGATCAAAGCGACCAAGCAGGCTTTGATCCCTGGGGTCGACCAGACACAGAATTTTGGAAGAACCGTGAAAGTGCTTGGGATGAATTTGAGTCTACTGTTCATGTAGTTCGCGACCCCGAACATGGATT
>JBBAUU010000145.1:0-3352 GCA_040398065.1 Opitutales bacterium
GAGCGCTTGCATGGCATGCAAGAGGTCGTCGGTTCAAGCCCGATAGGCTCCACCACTTTCACGACCGACTTTCTTAACCGAGGGTCGGTCTAGTTTTTGTCACCGACCGCAAAACAAAAAAGCCGCATGGTCTGCGGCTTTTTGGTATACTGAAATTCTTTAGATTATTTAGCAGTTTTAGCGATAAACTTAGGCAGTAAGTAATCGGCGCAAGAATCTAAAGAGGCGAGTTGAACGTAATCAGCCTCAGGTACTTCGATGCCATGCTTCTTGCGAAGTTCCATAACGATATCGAGAAAGTCCATCGAATCGAGTGAGAGTTGATCGCGCAGACGTACTTCGGATTTAACCGTAGTCAAATCCTCATCGGGGGCGATGTCAGCAATGATGTCTAATACGACCTGTTTGATGTCTTCCTTTGTCATTTGTGTAAGGATTGTTTCAAGCATTCCTTGCCGTTCAGGCAACCCCATATTTTTTAATGATGAGTGCCGAATTTATACCGAGCATACCGAAGGAATTATTCAAAATAGCGTTAATTTGAGGCACTTTTAGCGGTTTATTCACGACTAGGCCTGGAACGGAGCATTCGGGGTCTATCTCATCGATGTTAATTGTAGGGTGAACCCAGCCATCGGTGAACGAAGGAAGGTTGCCAGCGAGCTCCAAAGCCCCTGCCGCGCCCATGCAGTGACCGATGAAGCTCTTCGTATTATTAATATGAGTCTCCGGGCAGTCTTGAAATACTTCTCGAATCGCGATGCATTCTTGGATGTCGCCCATCGCGGTGGCCGTGGCGTGCGTGGAGACGATACCGATGTCCGACGCTTTTAAATGGGCGCGCTGCAAGGCCATGCGCATGCATTGGGCTTGGCGTTCAGGATTGGGTAAGACGGCATCCGTAGCGTCGGAATTAATACACCAGCCCGCAATCTCGCCGATAATTTTTGCGCCACGTGCCAGCGCATCATCCAATCTCTCGAGTGTGTAAATAGCACCGCCTTCAGAAATCACGATACCGTTCCGGTTTTTATCAAAGGGACGGGACGCTTTATTGGGATCCGTATGAGAGCCCAGGGCACCTTGATTTTTAAATCCGGCAAAAATTCCAAACGTGTGAATCGACTCGGAAACACCGCCAGCAAAGGCGAAATCAACTTCACCCAATTGAAGCATTTGGGCCGCTTGAATGAGCCCTGCATTGCCTGCGGCACACGCGGCACCGATGGTGTAGTGCGGCCCCGTAATGCCCATGTTCATGGTCACTTCGCCCGCTGGATTATTAGCTACCGTGCGCGGGTTGTGGTGGTGCGTCCAATATTTGGTGTCGTTTCCGAACTGCGAAATATTATGAATTTCATTTTCGGTTTCAACATTACCATGCTCGGTAATTCCGAGATAAACACCGACGCGCGATTTGTCGAAAGTCTCCCAATTGATGCCGCTATCGGCCAAAGCTTCACGTGCGCAGTAAATGGAAACCGATCCGACGCGGGTGCCGTTGCGAATCTCTTTTCTTTTCTGATATTTAGTAGCGTCGAAATCGCAAACCCCGGCTGGGTGGCGACCCATGTGACGGACGTCGATTTCCGCGATACGTGATTTTCCGGCTAGGAGGTTGGCGCGGAATTCCTCAAGGCTGTTACCATTAGGTGCGGTAAGGCCAATTCCAGTGATAACGATGCGGCTCGGGGAGGGCATTGGGCGAACTTCCATCAAGCCGTTGACGGGCTTGATGTCAAACCTGCCAATGTCTTCCCCTTGCAAAGTCCGACTTCACTGTTTTTATGGCTATTCGATGTCGAAACCTCTGGAGTGTTCAGTGTGTGGCGTAATTGCTACGGTTCATCTTACCCAAATCATCCAAGGTAAGGTCAGTAAAATCCATTATTGTGAATCCTGCGCCAACAAGGGCGGAGCCGGTGACCCTTCTTTCTTTGAACTCCAAAAGTTAGCTCAAGCCACTACCTCAAAGCCGGCTATCGTCTGCCCGGTCTGCAAATTTACCGATATCGATTTTCGACGCTTGGGTCGTCTGGGCTGTCCTTCCTGTTGGGATGTTTTTGCCGCCCCGTTGGATCAATTACTCAATTCGGTACAACACGACTCCCAACACATGGGTCGCGTTCCGGTGGGCGAACTTTCCTTTAATCAAATTCGTAAACGAATCTCGGCCGCCCAGGCGGAGATGGATCATGCAATAAAATCAGAGAACTACGAAAAGGCCGCGCAGTTGCGGGACGAAATCGCAAAATTAAAAATCCAAATTCCCACCGAATAATTTCATGTCCGTTAAAGATATTTTATCCGCTGAAAATGAATTAACTCACCTCTTGGGCGCCCAACAGGCCGTGGTTTTGAGCACGCGTGTGCGCCTCGCTCGTAATTTACAAAATTACCCTTTTCCCGGATGGGCTAAAGAAGCTCAGCGCAAAGAAATTGCGGATAAATGTATTAAAGCTTTAACGCAGTTAACTCGATTTAAGAAGGCTCATATTTTTAAAATGAGCGAGCTGAGTGACCTGGAACGCACCGTTTTAGTCGAGCGTCACTTGGTCTCGAAAGAATTAATTACTGGAAAAAGTGGCGCTGCAGTTATTAGTCGCGACCAGACTTGTTCAGTCATGGTGAATGAAGAAGATCACCTGCGCATTCAGGTCGTGAAAGCGGGTTGGCATTTGCGCAGCACCTGGAATATCGCTGAGCAGTTAGACGATGCTTTAGGTTCCTCGCTAGAAATCGCTTTCTCTGATAAATTAGGCTTCTTGACCGCTTGTCCGACCAACGTTGGTACGGGTTTAAGAGTTTCAGCGATGGTACACTTACCCGGACTTTGCTTAGCTGGACACATCGAAAAAGTTTCTCGAGCCCTCGGACAAGATGGCCTCGCTGTTCGCGGCTGGCTCGGTGAGGGCACCGAAGCACTGGGAAATATTTTCCAAATTTCTAATCAGCAAACGCTCGGACTTTCTGAAGAGGTGATTATGAAACATCTCGGCAACTGGATTAAAAATCTAGTCGAACAAGAGTGGAACGCCCGCAGAAAATTAGCCGAAGAAGAGGGTCCACGCTTTACCGATCGTCTGGCGCGTTCCTTAGCCGTTTTACGTTCAGCCCATTTACTCACCAGTGTTGAATCCATGAATATGCTTTCGCATTTACGCATGGCGTGTGACCTGGGATACCTGCCTGAAACCAGTCGCCACATCATTGATCGTCTCATCATTGAGGGCCAGCCCGCCCACATCCAGGCACGTCATGGCAAGGATCTCGATAGCGACGGACGTGATCGTTCTCGCGCCATCGCGGTACGCGAAGCCTTAGCTGGTCTGCCCGAGATTACCGAGCCGAC
>JBBAUU010000146.1:0-3321 GCA_040398065.1 Opitutales bacterium
AATCTGCAATTGTTGATTATCACCATTATTCGCAATAGTTCCATCCGCGTCGCAATATCCAGCAAACCATTCGAGTTTATCATTCAGTGAACACTCCATGGGAACATAATATTTTTCGTCAATATCAAGATGAAGTTGTAACACAATTCGTGTATCATTTTCCGTTTTTGCTCTATATTCCATATGTTCCAATAGCGATTTCTTTTCGCCATACAAATAAGAAACTGGTTTCTTTACATAAGACATTGCGTTACATTGAGTCAAACTTGTATTTTCATTGTTTTTAATTTCTCCAATTGAAAACTCTGTTTCAAAATCAATATGTCTTTTACAAAAATAATGTCCTTCTAGTGGTTTCCACTCGCATCTTTTATGTTCAAAATTGTTATTACTATATGTCCCGTCGCCACAAAAGAATCCATGTGTGTAAGCGTAATTCATTCTGCTTTTTCCGTCAATTACTGGATAATCACACTTTTTTAGTTTGTCTCCCGATTTTAGATCCTTCGCTTCGATTAATTTACAATCCTTTTTGTTATAACTATTTTGAATAAAGAATTTATGATAAGGCGTGCATACCAACTTACATCCATCGTCAGTCTCGACTTCCATAAGTTCTTGATTCTCGCCCGTTTGGAAAACCTCGACTTCGGAAAATTCAGCGCCATTCCAAACTTGTGTCTTTTGACCCACTAAATCACTGATCTGGACGTGTCCCTTATCCGTCAGAATCAGGGTTTCGGGTGCAACGCATAAATTTGACGACTTGATTGTCCCCAGATTTTGCTGATTCGACTTCCGATTACACGCATCCTTATACAAAATATACGGCGTGCCGGTCTCCATCTGAGCGTCGAGCATCTGGAACCAGAGTGCGCGAGCCTTGATCGTTTGCCTACCCTTTCCCTCGGTTTCGTAGCGCGTATATAGCGCAACGAATTCGTCGCCATAGACGTCGGCGAGACCCGGGCATTCGTCGGGGCACATGAGCGTCCATCCGCCGTCCGTCTTCACGCGTTCCATAAAAAGGTCGGGGATCCAGAGCGCGTAGAATAAATCGCGCGCCTTGAGTTCCTCGTCGCCGTGATTCTTTCTCATCTGAAGAAACGCCTCGATATCCGCGTGCCAGGGCTCCAAATAAATCGCGAACGATCCATTACGCTTCCCGCCGCCGTTATGGACCAGTCCCGAATGTAACTGATAATTATGCTGTTTGGTCATTTGAAGGTCGTAGACCAAACCCTCGTAAAAACCGCGTTGAATATCAAGCACCGGATACAAAACGTAATCTTCGTGGTGATAGATCGCACCGAGACCGTCCTTATACCATGTGAAATTCTCTGATGTGGCGTACAAACGCAGTTCCAGATATTCCACGTCATATTGTAGGCGATCACCACGCTTCGATAGAGCATCACGAATGACCTTGATTTTTTCGAGAGGCAAATTCAACCATTTGGGATGAATACGCGCCGCCCCCGTTTCCGAAAAGAAATCCGTAGTCTTAAAGGGGAAGCTCGGCGACTTTTCTACGATAATCAGAGTATTATCACCGACGACCTTGTATTGGATTGAATTGGATTCAAAATACTCGGTAAGCCTCTCACGTTGACTGGGGCGCGGCTTCAACGTAAAATCCGGCTCGGACGCGAGATCAATGAGACAGTCCATCATCACGCCGTAAATCGCGCAAACATCCAGTGACAACCTATGATCGTCAGCTTCATATCTGGGGATGGCATGGACAATATAATCATCCGTATTGATTTCTTTGGCTTCCATCCACTCGAATTGAATATGCTGTTTCTCGAGAGCGGATTGTAAGGAAGCCGCGGTATGCTTCGACGCATCGCGGAGTACGTAGACCGGGTGTTCAGGGGTAATACGGAGGGGCGTTGCGGAAGCGGTCTTAATCGTAAGCATCTCGCCCTCGTAGGCGTGGTCCAAAACCGCCTGGACAACTTCGGGTTCACCGAGGCGATTCAGAATCGCGGTCTCTCCGGCGACGCAATGCTGGATTTGCTTGGGTCCGCGGGTTGTATAAACCATGGTTTCGGGATGCACGCACTGGTCCACGTATTTGGCGGTATTATTGAAAACGCGGAGCATGGGCACGATGCCGTTCGACGAACCATTGGTGCCGCGGATATGACTACCCTTCGCACGGACGTTATGGACATGGAGTCCGATTCCACCCGCCCACTTTGAAATCAACGCGCAATCGCGGAGGGTCGAATAAATCCCGTCGATACTATCGTTTTCCATGGCTAATAAAAAGCACGACGATAGCTGAGGATGCGGTGTTCCAGCGTTAAAAAGGGTGGGCGTTGCGTGTGTGAAATACTTCTGTGACATCAGGTCGTAGGTTTCCTTGACCCGATCAATATTTTGTCCATGGATTCCAACGGCAACGCGCATCCACATATGCTGAGGTCTCTCCACAATAACGCGGTCTATACTCATCAAATACGCGCGCTCCAATGTCTTGAATCCGAAGTAATCGATCAAATAATCACGGGAATAGTCGATCGCGGCTTCAATAGCGTCCGTGTTCAAAAGGATACGCGCCATGAAATCCTTGGTTACTAGGGGCGATGGAGCACCGTGTTTATCAGTATAGTTATAGAGACGCGTCATAACGTCGAGGAATGAACCCGAAGTGTTTTTTTGATGAGAGGATACGGCAATACGCCCTGCGAGAATATTATAATCTGGATGGGTAGATGCTAGCGATGCACATTGCGCTGCGGTGAGCTCGTCGATTTTTGAAGTGGAAATACCGTCATATAGCTGATCGATGACCTTGATAACGAGAGTAGTATAATTGATTTGGATACCGACTTCTTGACCGAGAGTTTTGATGCGTTTCAGAATTTTATCGAAACTGACGATTTCGCGTTGACCGTCGCGCTTGACGACGTACATTTCAGAATCAAAGGGGGCGGACATAGTGAGTCTATTCAGACGGCTTGGTTAGAATGATATCAAGAGTTATGTTTATATCATTTTTATCGATGAAACTTTTCAAATTGTATTGCCGTCTGGGTCTTTTAGTTCCTCACGGATGCTGCATACCATCTTGATGTGGCTCTTGAGCTTCTGGGGCTGGGGCTGGATCTGCTGGAGCTGCTGGAGCTGGAACAGGATTCGGGACCCCTCCTTCTTTAACTCGCTCAGCGGCTTCTCTTGATATTTTTGCTATTTCTGCAGCCCGTGCAATTGCAAATTCACCCCATTTTTTAGAAGCCTCTGTAGGACTTCCTGATGCGGCGTTAAGGGCGCTTAAACCCGTCGCTACCCTCCCTGCCGCCATCGGTCCCC
>JBBAUU010000147.1:0-3313 GCA_040398065.1 Opitutales bacterium
CATGGAATATTTTATATCACCCGATTGCGGCGCTCATTTTCCTAATCTGCGTTTTTGCTGAAGCGAATCGCCACCCGTTCGATATGCCTGAATCCGAAACCGACCTCGTCGGTGGTTTCCACACTGAATACGGGGCGTTTAAATTCGGTCTCTTTTTCGTCGCCGAATACAGTCACATGGTCATCGGCTCATCGCTGTTTATCCTGATGTTCTTAGGCGGCTGGCACGTCTTACCTTGGTTACCCACCGTGGGCACGGGCATCTTCGCAACACTGATTGGCCTCGGTTCATTCTTTTTCAAACTCGCCGCGTTCTTATTCTTCTTCGTGTGGGTGCGCTGGACGGTTCCACGTTTTCGTTACGACCAAGTTATGCGAATCGGCTGGAGAGTTCTCCTGCCCATAGCTGTGGTTAATCTCCTCGTCTATTTCATCTGGTACGCCGTAAAAGGCTAAATAAAATGGCTATAAAAATCGTTGAACGTCGTCCCCTCTCCTTCGCGGAGAAAACTTATCTTCCGCAAATCATCGCGGGACTTAAAGTGACTTGGGATAATTTAGTAAAGCCGCCGGTCACGTTGCAGTACCCTGACGAACGTCCCGTTATTCCTGCTGGATATCGCGGTGTTCCCACACTCGTACGCGATCCACACGGTCGTGAAAAATGCGTTTCGTGTCAGCTTTGTGAATTCGTTTGTCCGCCAAAAGCCATTCGCATCACTCCGGGTGAAATTTTAGAAACTGCCGACAATAACCACGTAGAAAAAGCGCCGAAGGAATTTGAGATAAATATGCTGCGCTGTATTTATTGCGGACTCTGCCAAGAGGTCTGTCCTGAAGAAGCCATCTGGCTTCAAGGTCAGTACTCCATGACCGGCAAGACCCGCGAAGAGATGGTTAATAATAAAGAAAAACTTTACGAACTCGGCGGAACTTTACCTGACTCGCATTATAAGTGGGATAAGAAAAAAGCGGAAGCAGAGCGTCAACAGCACGGACATCACTAGGCGCGGGCAATGAGTTGCCCGTGAGGGGACACGTGGGCAAGGGGAATAAATTTAGGGGGCAAGTGGGCACGGTGACACGGGGACAAGGGGTGATTACACATGAACCAATAATTTTGGTCGTGGCATCTTGCTAAAATTACATTCGGGCCTAGATTCACGAGAAATGTCCTTACTCTTTTCTCCTCTCAAAGTCGGTGCACTGACGATTCCACATCGTGTGCTCATGGCCCCTCTCACCCGTACACGTGCGGGTGAAGGCAATGTTCCCACTGATCTTAACGCCGAGTATTATGCTCAACGTGCGAGTGCTGGAATTATTATTTCTGAAGCGACTACCGTATCTGCACGCGGACATGGTTATCCTAACACTCCAGGAATTTACACCGACACACAAGTTGCGGGCTGGAAAAAAGTGACTTCCGCCGTTCATGCTAAGGGTGGAAAAATTTTCTTACAGCTCTGGCATGTCGGTCGCATTTCACATCCCGCCTATCAACCCAATGGCGAACTGCCCATTGCGCCTTCCGCAATCCAACCTAAAGGACAAGTTTGGACCGGAAAAGAAATGGCAGATTACGTTGTACCCCGTGCTTTGAAAACTGAAGAGATTCCTGGAGTCGTCGCAGAATATGTACGCGGGGCTCGTTTAGCCAAAGAAGCTGGTTTTGATGGTGTGGAAATTCACGGCGCCAATGGTTACCTGCTCGATCAATTTTTAAGAGACGGTTCCAATACACGTACCGATAATTATGGTGGCTCGGTTGAAAATCGTGCCCGACTCTTATTAGAAGTTACTGGTGCCGTGATTTCTATCTGGGGCGCCGATCGCGTGGGTGTCCGTCTTTCTCCAGGTGGAGTCTTTAATGATATGCACGACAGCAATCCGCAACGCACCTTCAGTTATGTGCTTGGTGAACTTTCGAAATTAGAAATCGCCTACGCCCACGTCACTCGCGTCACCGCGCAGGATGTTGCGCACGGCGCCAAGGATGGAGTCGGACCCAAAGAGCTACGCCATTGCTTCAAAGGCATCATGATTACCGCCGGTGGATTTGACCGAGCACAAGGCGAACAGGCCATTAAAGACGGCTGGGCGGACGCGATTGCTTATGGCGTGCCCTTCCTCGCTAATCCCGACCTACCCCATCGCCTCGAAAAGAATTTAGCACTGAACGCGCCCGATGAATCGACCTTTTATGCAGCCGGGCCGAAAGGATATACCGACTACCCCTTCGCTCAATAGGTCTAAGTTAAGTCAGAAAGTTTACCTCCCCTTGTCACCGAGATGTCGCTAACTCGGCTGGCTTCTTTTACACTCATTTAGAATTCACTCTTTCCACTGAGACATTCTCGTATTAGGTGTATTTATCGCCCTTTAGTTTAGCCCATGTCCGTTCCGCCCCCCATCCCTTCAACTTTCGCACGTGCCAATGCGCCTACGTATGTGATTGGGCATAAAAACCCTGATGCCGATTCTATCTGCTCAGCCATTGCTTACGCATCATTCAAAGAAGCTTCCGGACAAAAAGGTTATGTCGCCGCTCGCTGTGGAAATTCTAATGCCCGCATCGACGCCATCCTTCAACGTTTCGGCGTAAGTCTTCCGGTCTTTGTCGGTGACGTAAATCCACGCGTTGAAGATATCATGCAAAGCAGTCCGTTTGTCGTTTCGATTAATGACACCTGTGCACGAGCTCTAGAAATACTCGATGAACATGACTTGCGTGCTTTGCCCGTGATCGGACGCGAGGGCCAACTCGAGGGCTACGTTTCTATCTTTGCGTTAGGTGATTACTTTATTCCTAAACCCAAACTGGCCACTTCGATGCGCAAAGTGACGAGTTCCATTGATGCCATTGTCCAATCGATTAAAGGAAAAGCGGTCGCCATTTTTGATTCCACCCAAATCGACGAACTTTACGTGCGCGTGGCGGCAATGGAATTAGAATCCTTTGGTAAATCTGCGACCAAAGAAGGTATTCCTACTAATAAAAGTATTATCGTCGTCGGCGATCGTAATGATGTTCATCAGCGCGCCATCGAAATGGGCGTGCGATTAATTATCGTCACTGGCGGACACCAAATGTCCAAAGAATGTCTCGCTCTCGCCGAAGAGAAAAAAGTTTCCGTGGTTTATGCGGATACCGATAGTGCGACCACCGCTTGGGCTGTGCGTGCTGCGACATTGATTGGAAATTTGATTCAACGCGACGCTCCTCTCTTTCAGGCACAAGAAAAACTTTCTGTCGCCAAACGTAGAATCATCCAATCCAACGCCCTCATTTGCCACGTCGTTAATGAAGACGG
>JBBAUU010000148.1:0-3279 GCA_040398065.1 Opitutales bacterium
TGAGCGAGTTCAGTGCGTTCACCCGTGACGCCTTCGCGCGACACATAATAAATGAATCCCGAGGCATGTTTAGCAATCAGTGCCATGCGAGCGGGTGGTGTGGTGGGCGCGATAATGAAAACATTCGCGAGATTGAATTTTTTAGACGCCGCAATCAGTTCACCGGCTTCTTCGGGTGGGCAATCTAAAACTAAGAGTCCATCGATTCCGGCGGCTTTAGCTTTCTCGCAATAAGATTCTATACCGAACGAAAACAATAAGTTGTAATAACAATATAAGATGATCGGTTTGTCGGTGACGGCGCGGGTGTCGCGTATGATTTCGAGTAAGTGATTAAAGGTCATGCCACCTTCGAGTGCGCGTTGTGCGGCGAGCTGGTTGGTTAAGCCGTCGGCTAGAGGATCGGAGAAGGGAACGCCTACTTCGAGAATGTCGGCACCCGCTTGCGCGAGGGATGCTAAAATAGCTTTCGAGGTAGCGACGTCGGGATCACCGGCGCAGACATAGCTGACGAAGGCGGGACGACCTTCAGAGCGACAGCGAGCAAAAGTTTGGGCCAAGCGTTGCATGGACTATGAACAAGACGGATTTTATAATGAGAGCAAGCCCAGGTGCGGTGAACTCAGGCTTTCTTTTAATGATTTTAAGGACAGTTTTGGGGTAATCAGTAACGAATTCTCGTATTGCCAAGTAGCCAAGAACTATAATGGTGAACCCTCTGTTGGCCCAGGTGGTGGAATGGTATACACAGCAGACTTAAAATCTGCCGCCGCGAGGCTTACCGGTTCGAGTCCGGTCCTGGGCACCAACAGAATCTACGTTTTTGGCTATTAACTCTTCGGCTTAATTGGACGGCGTTTATTTTTAATATGAGCCTTAATGACCTCTGCGGCACGTTGGTGCACTTGGCTTTGACGGTTCTCCGCGAGCCAAATTTTCAACAATCCAGTAAAGAAAAAATAGGTTCCTAAAGCGGTGGTTTGCGGATCTAGGTGAGGACTAAGAATTTTTTCTCTTAAAGCTTCTTCATAGAGCTCGGTGATCTCGCGTAAGAAATCTCGTCCACTTGTCATGAGCTCATTCCGAACGCTGGCAAATTCACCAACGAACTCACAATGCCAGAGCATAACCTCAAAAGTTTGTCGTGCTTCAGTATCGGTTTCCAATCGATGCAGCGCGGCGAGTAGGCCGTTCTCTAATTTAAAGAGGGCGTCACCGTGTAACTTTTGATTTAATTGGAGCAGTCGCCCGGTCTGACTGCGTACCGCCCGAAAGAGGTCGGCTTTGTTTTTAAAGTGCCAATACACGGCACCACGGGTGACTTCGGCCTCGGAAGCGACCTCTTCGAGCGAGGTCGTGGACACCCCCCGACGATTAAAAACCACCCGTGCGGATCGGATGATTTTCTCCCTGGTGAGGGCTGCCTCTGCTTTGGTCTTGCGAGCCATAGGTGACTGTTTAGATTTACATACATGAATGTATGTAAATACCGAATTGTCGAGGTCGTTCTTTGCGGAGCGGTGTTAAGTATTTTTTCTGGGTGCAAACCAGCCGAGCAACCCGCGCCTCCTCCCTTAACGGCTGCAGTGATGACTGCCGAAGTCACTCCCGTTCCTCAACAAGTGAAAGTTTCAGGTCAGGTGGACGGTACCCGCGAAGTTGAGGTACGTGCCCGAGTCACGGGAATTCTTTTAACGCAATCTTATCGCGAAGGTGAATTCGTAAAAGCGGGGGAATTACTTTTCAAAATTGATCCTGCTCCTTACGAAATCGCTTTGTCGTTAGCGAAAGCTCAATTGGCGCAAGAGCAGGCACGGGCCGAGCAGGCGACCGCCGAAGCTAAACGTCAGGCGACTTTACTGAGTCAAAACGCCGCCAGTGCGAAAGAAGCAGGCGATGCACAATTACTAGCTGATAGTGCGACTGCGGCGAAGGAAGTGGCTGCCGCGAAAGTTAAGAGTGCTGAGCTCGATTTATCTTACTGTGAAGTGCGTGCACCGATTGATGGTTATGCCGGACGATTGCTGCGTTCGGAAGGATCGTTGGTCACTCCCGGTGCGGACGGACTTCTTACTACTTTAGTCCAACGCGATAAAGTTTGGGTTCGTTTTGGTATTTCCGAACAGGAGTTTACCCGCGTTTTTGCTGGTGATGCTGCTATCGCCAATCAAGCCAAAGTCACCGTGACTTTAGCGAATGGCGTCAAATTCGATGAGTTAGGCAAAATCAATTTCGTGTCCGCTCAAGTGGATCCACGTTTGGGCACCATTCAAATGCGAGCGGAGTTTGATAATGCGACGAACACTTTAATTCCCGGACAGTTCGTGCGCGTTGATTTAATGGGTCAGACGATAACAACCGCCGTGACCGTTCCCGCCAGTTGCCTGCTTCAATCCTCTCAAGGGCGTTTTGTTTATGTTCTAAATGCTGAAGGCAAAGCACAAATGGCTCCCATTCAAATCGCTCAAATTCAAGGACCCGATGCGGTAGTGAGTGCTGGGCTTAAGGCAGGTGACCGCGTGATTATCGATAACATCCAAAAAATCCGTCCAGGAAATCCTGTGCAAGTCCGGGCTAATCCTCCTGCTAATAAATAAGTTATGATTTGGGAATTCTTCGTTCGTCGCCCCATTTTCGGAACCGTCGTTTCGATCATTATCGTGATGGCCGGTATCATGGCGTATCGCGTTTTACCCGTTTCACAGTATCCACAAATCGCTCCACCGACTGCCACGATTGCGGTGACCTATCCGGGAGCTTCGGCGGAAACTTTGATGCGGACAGTGGCCGCGCCGATTGAGGACGAAATTAATGGTACGGATAACGTTCTTTATTATTCATCAACCTCATCGGCTAACGGAACTTTAACGATTACGGTCACCTTCGAGCCGGGATCGGATCCCGATATGTGCGTGGTTAATTTAACCAATCGAGTGAAAGTCGCCGAACTGCGTTTGCCCGAAGAAGCTCGTCGTTTGGGTGTAGTCGTAAAAAAACGCACCAATGATATCTTAATGTCGGTTTCGATTATTTCGAAAGATGGTAGTCGTGACTCTATCTACTTAAGTAATTTTGCCTCAGTCAATGTGGTCGAAGAAATTAAACGTATTCCTGGTGTTGGTGAGGCAGGGATTTTCGGTGCCCGTGATTATGCGATGCGTGTGTGGTTGCAGCCCGATAAGATGGCACGTTTGGGTGTGACTCCCACAGATGTCACCTTGGCGATTCGCGCCTCGAATCAACAGTATGCCGCGGGTCGATTAGGACAGGAGCCTTCGG
>JBBAUU010000149.1:0-3262 GCA_040398065.1 Opitutales bacterium
AAATTGGCTGTGCGCTTATGCGGAAACGAAAGCCGCCGCCGAAAACATTGTCTTAAAAGCGGCCTCATCCCATTTACGTGTTTGCGCTCTGCGACCTCATTTAATCTGGGGGCCCGGCGATCATCATTTATTTCCAAGAATCATCGCGAGTGCCCGCAGCGGAAAACTTAAAATCGTCGGCGACGGAAATAATAAAGTGGATGTGACGCACGTCGATACCGCGGCCAACGTTCACCTGCAAGCGCTCGATGCCCTGCTCGCCGGTAATGCGAATGGAAAGGCCTATTTTATTTCACAAGGCACTCCGGTAAAACTTTGGGAATTTGTGAATCGCCTCCTTGTTGGTGCAAACATCAAACCTGTTACCCAAAGAATATCGCTGCGCAAAGCCTACATTCTTGGTTCAATTTTTGAAACGATTTGGATGCTATTTAAACTAAAAGGCGAGCCACCGATGACCCGATTTGTCGCAGTAGAATTAGCCAAGGATCATTGGTTCGATGTTTCGGCAGCACAAAAAGACTTAGGCTTAAAACCCTCACACAATACCTGGACGGCTTTAGACGCCCTCGCCCTGACCTATCGTAAATCAAAATAAGTCTAAGGCTTGCCCTTCTCGATAAATCACTCACCTCTCTCTCATGACTTCGACCGGACTTCAATCTGACAAAACCTTTGTAGTCTTGATGAAGACTTGGTTCGATCAAACCGACGGACTCGGCATTTTGCACCACTCCCATTATGTTCTCATGATGGAGCGGGCTCAGAAAATCTTCTTTGTGAGTTTAATGGGTAAAGACACGATCGACCCCGCGGTCGCGCCTGATGTTTACGTAGTCGTCCGCGATTTACAGGTTCAATACCTGCAACCCATTAAGCCGGAATGCGAAGTAAAAATCATTCAGCGGGTTAAGAAAGTTCGCGCCGCAGGACTGACGGTTGATTTCGAATTTCGGAGTGCCGACCATAGCGTTCTTTATGCTAAAGCTGCACGCACCGTTTGTCGGATGGATGCCATCACGCATCAGCCATCAGAATGGAGCGACGAATTTAGGGCCAAGCACGAAGCCCTGCTCGGTTAGTTTTTTCTGAGCTCTAAACAAATTGGACAAGTTTTGCCGTCGCACCCGCGAGCGGTACAATATTCTCTGCCGTAAAAAATTATTCTTAAGTGCAGTTTGTTCCATTCTTTTTCCGGAAAGACTTTTTTGAGGTCACGTTCAACCTGTTCGACCGATTTACCGACACTCAATTTCCATCTTTTGGCCAATCGATGAATGTGCGTATCCACGGGGAAAGCAGGAACGCCAAAAGCCTGAGCCATCACGACGGACGCAGTTTTATGTCCGACGCCTGGCAATTCCTCTAACTCTTCAAAGGTCCGCGGCACCTGTCCGTCATGCTTCTCAACAATCAATTTGGCCAAACCCACGAGTGCTTTCGATTTTTGCGGGGCCAGACCTAACTGACGAATGACTTGGTAGACCTGCTCAACCTTGAGTGCGGCCATTTTTTGAGGGGTGGGAGCCAAGCGGAAAAGAGCGGGCGTCACTTCGTTCACTTTTTTGTCGGTACACTGGGCAGACAAGACCACCGCAACCAGCAAAGTAAAGGCGTCAGAATGATCCAACGGGATGGGGGTTTCCGGATAGAGTTTAGCCAAGTTTTTGGCCACGTAGTTGGCTCGCTCTAAGCGGGTCATCATCAAACCATAATGCAAAATTACCCCAAAAGCAAACCAGGGATTGAGGACCCTCCGATACTTATGACTACCACCGACTTATCTTATAATAAAAAATAGTTTAACTGTGTATTTGCAGAGCAGGCGGTTCGTTTACACTTTCAGTCATGGTTCAGCTCCCGTTTAATCCAGAAAAAATAAACCGGGAACTTTCACGTCATTATATACCAGCGAGCGAAAGCGATATTCGCGACATGTTTAATACCATTGGCCTGAAAGAATTTACCGACCTGTATGCGCACATTCCCGCTACGGTAAAATTCAGTAAACCTTTGGCGCTACCCGAGGAATTAGAATATAACTCATTAGCACTGCGCATGTCTGATCTCTCGAAAAAGAATCAGATTAAAAAAAGTTTCTTGGGCGACGGATTACAAGTTTATCGAACACACGAAATCGTCCAACACGTTTGTTCGATTCGGAATCTCACCACCTCCTACACCCCGTATCAGCCCGAACGTTCACAGGGCACTCTGATTACGCATTGGCTTTATCAATCGACCTTAGCCCAACTAACAGGATTTGAAGCGGTCAATTCTTCACTCTACGATCGGGCGAGTGCCCTCTTCGAAGCCGCTGTATGCGCCACCCGGCTTTCTGAGGCGGAAGCCAACATCATCCTCGTCGCCGACAATCTACTTCCATCCGATATCGAAGTTTTAAAAACTCACTGCGCGGAGACTTCGGTAAAACTAGATTTTGTTTCTAGTCATTCAGACACCGGTTGCGTTTGCACAAATCAACTCAAAGAAAAGATTTCTGCGCACCAAGGAAAAGTAGCTGCGTTTATATTTCCGCAAATCAATCACCTCGGACTCATTGAAGACGTCGACTCCATCACTGACCTCTGCGCCGAACTTAAAGTGCGTTCGATTGCCGTTATTGATCCGATGCTCCTCGCAACCGGCGGATTAAAGGCCCCGAGTCAGTACGGTAAACAAGGGGCAGATATTATCATCGGAGAAGGTCAACATCTTGCCATCGGTGCTAATTTCGGCGGGCCAGGCTTGGGAATCTTTGCCGTTCGTCATAATGCTGAACACAAAAACGAAGTGCGGGAAACGCCCGGACGATTCGTCGGCAAAGCCAAGGACAATGCAGGTAGAGATTGCATCGTGATGGTGATGGCGACCCGCGAACAACACATCCGCAAAGATAAAGCTACTTCAAATATCTGCTCCAACCAGGCCTTTATCGCAACCATCGCTGGTGCGGCTATCCTCGCACGAGGTGAAAATGGTATGGCCCAAAGTTGCGCTCAGGGATTCAAGCTCGCTCACCGCGTTGCCAAAAAACTTGGCGGAATTGCAGGATTAAAAATTTGTTATGCTAAACAAGCATTTTGGAATGAGTTCAGTTTAATGCTCCCCGAGCCAGCCAAGGATGTGATTCAAAAAGGGCGCCAAGCAGGATTGCATATCGGCGTAGATATTACCGGACGTACGCCCTGCCATTGTTCGCTACTAAAAATTTCCTTCAGTGATATTCAAACCGAAGCTGAAGCCGATGAGTTGGTAACCT
>JBBAUU010000150.1:0-3251 GCA_040398065.1 Opitutales bacterium
GAAACGACGCCTTCTTCGCATTCGCGGAAAAGGAGCGTGGCACCGCGTTCAAACTCACCTGGGGCACGGTAGATTTCTTTGCGGGCACGGGCGTAGGCGGCGTTGATGGCGTCGGTCGCTAAAGGACATTTAGGAACGTCAATCACGCGACGGGTGGTGCCAGCGGCGAGGAAGCCGATCGGGAAATCTTGGCGACGAGGCGTAAGGAAATGCGGAGTAATTTTTGAACGGTAGCCGTATTGCTTCGGTGAAGGGAAGCACGGTTCGATTTCCATTTTCAGTCCACCGAGGCGTTCATAAACTTCGGCAACCTGTTTACGTTTCCATTCTAACTGCGCCGGGTAGTTCATGTTTTGATACTGGCAGCCACCGCATTCACCGAAAAGTTCGCAACGCGGTTGGACGCGGTCGGCGGAGGGAATGATGACGCGAACTAAATCGCCTCGAGAAAAGTTAGCGGCGTTATGCCAAATTCTTACGACCACTTTTTCGCCGGGGAGGGCGCCGGTGACGAAAACGACCCAACCATCGACGCGGCCGAGGCCATCGCCTAAATTTGTGAGTGTCGCGATTTCGACTTCGACCTCTTGGTGGTAAGTGAACGGACCTTCTCGGAATTTAGGAGGCTGGTTGGACGGAGCTGAATCTTCGGCGGACATGGCAGTAAATTCTTCTCCTTGGGGAGAAGGTCGAGCCTTAACCTTTTTTGGACGGCTATCCTTGCTCTTTGCGGTGGAATTCGCCTTTAATCGGTCTGTGTCCGAAGAAATTATCCAGAGCCGCCAAAATCCGCGTATTCAGGCCGTAGCGCGTTTACGCGATCGCCCTGAGCGTGAGATGCGTGGCCTGTTTATTGCAGAAGGATTGCGTGAACTCGGTCGAGCCTTCGAAAAGAAAATCAAAATCGAAGAAGTTTATTTCTGTCCGGAAATGTTTCGGGGAAGTGAAGCGGCTGAGCTCGTCACACGCTGTCGGGCCGAGCGTATTATTTGCTGTGAGGTAGGCCGTTCTGCTTTTGAGAAGATGAGTGGTCGCGAAGGGCCCGATGGTTTGCTCGGTGTGGCCAAGACGTGGGACTGCTCGTTGGGGCAATTAAAACTATCTTCATCGCCTTTATTATTAGTCGCTGAGTCGGTAGAAAAACCTGGAAATTTGGGAGCACTTTTACGTACAGCGGATTCGGCGGGATGTGATGCGCTCATTATTTGTGATCCCGTGACCGATGTCTTTAATCCGAATGTTGTACGTTCATCGCAGGGTGCAGTTTTCTCTGTGCCCGTGGCCGTATGTTCGTCGACCGAAGCGGCCGCTTGGTTGCGTACGAATAAAATTAAAACTTTGGCGACGACTCCGGCGGCGACGAAAACATTTTGGGATGTGGATGCAAAAACTCCTACCGCCTTATTATTAGGATCGGAGAAAGATGGGTTGTCGGAGTTCTGGTTAAAAGGTGCGGACGAAAAAATTTCGATACCGCAGGCCGGGTTGTCCGACTCGTTGAATGTGTCGATGGCGGCGGCGATTGTGTTGTTTGAGGCCGTGCGTCAGAGACGGAAATAAAAAAAGCCGGACACCTGTCCGACCTCATTTAATCCTTTATTTACAAGGGTTTTAGCCGATTTCTTTGGCGACCATATCGTCGAGTTTTTTACCGTCGACGGCGAAAGCGCGGATGCCTTCAGAAGTTTTTTCGGTGGCCATAGCGTCTTCGTTATGGTTCCAGCGGAATTCTTTTTCGCCCCAGACTTTGGCGGCTTCGCCTTCGGCGGCGGCCGATTTGGCGTCGAGCACTTGAGGTACAGCGGCGTCATCTTTAGAAAGTTTATCCAAGAGGTCAGGCGCGATGGTCAGGAGATCGCAACCGCAGAGCGCTTTGATTTGTCCGGTATTACGGAACGACGCGCCCATGACTTCGGTTTTGATATTATTCTTTTTATAGTAAGCGAAAATACGACGGACGGATTTTACGCCGGGATCATTCGCACCGGAGGAAGCTTCTTCGTTCCAGTTCGCGCCTTGGGATTTTTTATGCCAATCGTAGATACGTCCGACGAACGGAGAAATTAATTGCACTTTAGCGTCGGCACAGGCGACGGCTTGAGCGAAGGAGAAGAGGAGGGTGAGGTTACAGCGGATGCCTTCTTTTTCGAGTTCGGCAGCGGCTTGGATGCCTTCCCAGGTGGAAGCCATCTTGATGAGGATGCGTTCTTTGGGGATGCCAGCGGCTTTGTAGAGAGCAATGAGCTCTTTCGCTTTAGCGATTGTGGCGGTTTTATCGAAGGAGAGACGAGCATCGACTTCGGTGGAGACGCGGCCGGGGACGATTTTTAAAATTTCGGTGCCGAAGGAGATCAGGAGAGCGTCGACAGCGGAATGAACGCCTTTGCTGCGGTTATCGTGGGCGGCTTTGTCGAGCATCGCCTTGTATTCAGGCATTTGGACGGCCTTAAGGATGAGGCTTGGGTTGGTCGTAGCGTCGAGAGGCTTGAAGGCCTTCATGGCGGCGAAGTCACCGGTGTCGGCGACGACTTTGGTATGTTGGCGAAGTTGTTCGAGTGCGTTCATAGAGTGACGTGAGAGTGGTAAAGTATTGGGGAAATGTCGAGCCAACGCTCAAGGCATTTTCTTCTGCGATTTCTTGCAGCGGAAAATATTTTTTGTTTTTATTATGTCTTAAGAAAAATAAAAAAGTTAGTTTTAATTAAGTGGGCGTGGTTGGAATTCGGTTTCAAAATTTGGATACATTGAGAAAAAACCGGTCAGCGTTTTAGCGCGAGAAAGCTGTGGGCGTGGCGGGGTGTTTTTTGGGGGGTGGGTGAGGGTGTTTTTCAAGCAAGGGAAAGGTGATCGGGGAGGCGATTAGTGGGGTGGGTTGGCTGGGGATTTTTACATAATAGTAAAAAAAATGTAAAAATGAAAAATTCGCCCCGTAAGTCGTTGGTGAGCAGGTATTAAAACTGTGTAACGAGAATGATAAAAAAGTAAGTTTCTGCTTGAATGCGAGGGGTAAAGTCTACACTCTCGAAATTCTTCTCCCTTGTGGAGAGTGTTCATCTGGTCGGATTAGTGGTTTTTAGGAGGCCGCTTAAAAAAAGTGAGCTAACTATCAAAAAGGCATTGACGAAACATTTAATGCCATCACCGTCCGCCCTTCCTCTGGTTCGCTAGGGGCAAATTTCGGTTCTTTGAGAGTTCATTTTTTGTGCGACAATACGGCCTATCGTATTAGTCAAACCTTACACCTGGTGAAC
>JBBAUU010000151.1:0-3207 GCA_040398065.1 Opitutales bacterium
CCTAGGATGTGACCATCTAAACCTGGTGCACTGGGGTAGGGAACAAATGTATAGAGATTACTCGGTGGAATCTCTTGCTGATTGGGAAGAGTTTTTTCGGCGATGTTATTTACATATTTACTGAGCAGAACTGTTTCACCTTTTTCATTTCGGATGCGAAATTCGCCATCGAGGTTTCCGTTTTGCACTGACCAAGTGCTGCCGCGAGTGCCATCGGGATTTAAAATAAAAATTCTACTATCAAGAATGAGAGAATCGTCGGGATTCACAAAAATATTATTCTTACCCTCGGTTTTAGTTTTCACGGGTAAATAGACTTCGGAAACTTCGGTCGGAGAAAATGGAATCAGAGGTAATAAAACCCAGTCGTCAGAAGCTTTTTCGTTAAACAGATTTTTAAGTCTTCGGTAGTTGGGCTCGGTGTCTTGGGTTAATCCGAAGTCGCGTCCGCTGATGGTTCCTTCGACGATGGGGAATCGATATTGATTTTGGTATTTAACGATAAGGGCGCGTGAGCCCACTAATAATGGCCCGAGTAGGGCCAAGAGGCATAATGCGCTCATAATAATCAGTGAAAACCAGGCACGTTTGATGGTGCGGAATTTCGCGAAGCGACGTTGGGTAATGGGACTGAGGGCAATCATTTTTGGAAACGAATGCGAGGGTCCACGGCGGCAACGCAGAGGTCGGAAAGAATATTTCCAATGAGGATAACGATACTTGAAATCGTGAGTAGTCCGAGGAAGACCGGGAAGTCGCGATGAACGAGAGCGTCGTAACTCAAGAGTCCGATGCCATCGATATCGAAGGTGTATTCAATGAGGAATGAGCCCGTGAGAAAGAAGCCTAGATTTTGTCCGAACGAGGCGGCTAAGGGGATGATCGAATTTCGTAAGGCGTGGACATACAGACCACGGCGTGAGCTGACGCCTTTAGCTTTCGCGGTGCGCATGTAGTCAGCCGAGAGATTATCGAGCAGACTATTTTTCATGAACATCGTCATCGCGGCAAAAGCTCCGGCGCTTTGACAGGCGAGGGGAAGAATCGTCGATTTAATGGGCTCGTTCCAATTGAAACCGGAGTGTGGTAGGAGGGTGAAATGGAAGCAGAATAAATATAATCCGCTGAGCGCCAGGACAAATCCGGGAATCGCAAAACCAAAAAATATCACCACCGATGATAGACTGTCGAAGAGTGAGCCATGGCGAATCGCTTTGCTGATGCCGAGAGGGACGGCGACAAAGTAGGCGATCAGCATACCCCAAAAACCGAACCACATGGAGAGCGGAAGTTTTTGCAGAATTAAATCGATGACTGGTTTATCGCTTTCCGTGGACTGTCCGAAATTACCTTGGAGGATTCCGTGGAACTGAGATTGAAAAACTACCACGCGCAGATTTTTATCGGTATCATTAGCTAAGGGTGCTGGTTCGACCTTCCACTGACTTATATCTGCTGGCTCTTTCGTGTTTAAAATTAATTCACCTTGAGGGTTTTTCTGAATGATTAATTTTTGAGTTGAGGGGGAGTTTGTCGAAAGCACTTCAACCTCACCGCGATGGTTTGAATCAAGTCGGGTGATGGCCCAGTTGTTTTGTCCGCGTAGGATACCGAGCCAAATTCCATAGGCTTCGAGGGCCGGACGATCGAAACCATATTGTCGTTTAAGATTATCGAGTTCTTCGGGCGAGGCCGGACCGTTGGCCGACAACCCGACTCTTCCGCTCATTTTTTGCTGGGCTTGAATTTTCTCAGCCATCGCCCGTTCAATCGGTCCGCCGGGCACCAGTCGGGTCATGAGAAAAGCGACCAAAGTAATCCCGAAGAAAGTTAAGGGAATCAAGAGTAGCCGCCTGAGGACGTAGTCGCGCATGCGAGACGATTAAAGCCAACGTTTAACGGGGAGGGGTCAACCTCGAAAGGACTCGGCTTGCACCATTACATAACATCTCTTATTGCGATGGAGTGCAGGTATTATTGTTTATCAGTATATTCTTGGTCGGTTTGCTCACGTTAGCGTTGGGCCTCGTTGTTCTATTTGCGATTTGTGCGTTCTGGCGGGGAAAAAACAAGCATCCCTCCATGTGGTGGTTTTATTTTTTCCTACAAACGGCGTTTTTAATTTTAGTACGTATTATTTATAGAGTACGCGCGGTGGGCGTGGAAAATATGCCGAAGGAGGGCGGGGTGCTTTTAGTATGTAACCATGTTTCGTATGTGGATGTTATTATTTTAGGTGTCTTATCTCCGCGTCCTATAAAATTTTTATCCTATGAGGGTTTTGAACGTTCGTGGATTACGCGTTTGATTATGCGGACCATGCGCACGATTCCCGTGGCAGAATCAAAAGCGAAAGATGCGATTCATAAAGCTTCGGATGCGCTTAAAGCTGGCGAGGTCGTTTGTATTTTTCCCGAAGGTCACGTCACGCGTAATGGTGGTATCTTGCCTTTAAGTAGAGGATTCGAACTGATTGCCCGTCGAGCCAATGTCCCGATTATGCCGGTCGCGATTGATGGATTATGGGGATCCATTTTTAGTTTTAGAGGCGGAAAGTTTTTTTGGAAAATGCCTAAGCATTTTCGGCGTCCAGTTTCGGCAGTTTGGGGTCAGCCCTATCCCGCGAGTGAGTATGCAAACACTCGATTTAAATTACTCGAATTGGCGTCGACGGCTTTTGCTTTAAGGCCTTCGTTACAGGGGCATCTAGCACAAGATGTGGTACGTGGTTTGATGGTCAAAGGACATAGCACAGCGCTGATTGATCGCACTGAGAAGCGTCGAACTTTTTCAGGCTATATCACATTATTACTTTCTTGGTTTTTTGCACAAACACTCAAAAAAAATACGAGCAAGGAACGCGTAGCGATTGTCCTTCCTCCTGGTGTTGGTGCGACGATTGCGAATCTGGCCTGTGTGTTGGCCAATAAAGTACCCGTGAATATTAATTTTACGCTGGGTCGAAATCAGGTGCTGCATTGTTTGAAACAAGCTGATGTCGACTGCATGATTTCCGCTTCAGCTTTCAGAGAGAAATTAAACGAAAAATTCCCCGAGTTTCCTTGGTCGGAAAATGTCATCGATATCGCTACTAGTTTACCAAAAATTAAGAAGTGGAAATTATTGAGTCTACTTGGACTCTTGCCGTTTTTGCCGACAAGTTTAGCGAGTGCGTTGTTGGGAATTCCCCGTCGAGGGGGTGATGCG
>JBBAUU010000152.1:0-3151 GCA_040398065.1 Opitutales bacterium
TAAGGCTCCTGTTGCCGGTATCTCTTGTGGTTTAGTTACCGAAGAGAAGGACGGTAAAGTCGTTAAGCACCGCGTGCTTACCGACATCATCGGTGCCGAAGATCACTACGGTGATATGGACTTCAAAATCTGTGGTACCCGCGAAGGTATCACTGGTTTCCAGCTCGACCTTAAGATCCACGGTCTGCCTTTCGACATCGCCACTGAAGCCATCATGCAGAACAAGGTCACTCGTGACCAAATTCTCACCGTGATGGAAGGCACAATGCCTAAGTCTCGTGTTGAATTGAAGTCCTGTGCTCCTCGCACTCATCGCATGAAGATTCCTTCTGACAAGATCGGTGCCCTCATCGGTCCTGGTGGTAAGAATATCAAGCGCATCACCGAGTACACCGGTTGCCAATTAGACATCGACCAAGATGATTCTGGTTGGGTCACAATCTTTGCGACCGACGGCGAAAAACTCGCTCGTGCGATCAACGAAGTGAACCTCATCTCCGCTCAAATCGAATTAGAAAAGACCTACAAAGGTATTGTTCGTTCGGTGAAGGAGTTCGGTGCATTCGTTGAATGTCTCCCTGGTCAAGAAGGCCTCGTCCACATTTCTGAACTCGCTGACTTCCGTGTAAACCGCGTCGAAGACATCGTTAAACTCGGAGATGAAATCATCGTGAAGTGCGTTGGTATTGATGACAAAGGTCGCGTACGTCTTTCCCGTCGTGCCGCGATTGCTGAAAAAGAAGGCCGTGAATACACGCCTGCTCCTAAGCCCGCCTTTGATCGCCCTGAGCGCCCACGTCGTCCCTTCCGCGAACGCGGTGGCGACAACGAAGGCGGCGAAGGATAATCACTTCGACTAACCTAAATAAAAACCCCGGTTCGCCGGGGTTTTTTGTTGGAGCGAATTAGCGCTTCCGTAAATCAATCACGTAGCTTCGCGTAAACATATCGTGCCACGCACGACGGTCTTTACGGAAGAGTGGTACGTGAAAATTGATGATGCCAAGAATCGAAGTGAAGGGATTGAAGAGATTGATGAACGCCGCTTTCCAAGCGGAGCGTAGTAAACATGAAAGAACGCCCGGTGCCTCTTGTGTGTAAAAATCGACCACCCGTAAATTGAAGATACGCTTTCCAATTGTCTGACCTCCAACAAAAATTTCCTGTAAGGCCAAACCGAGCCACATCACGAGAAAACAAATTTCTCCCATTTGCGTGAGCGTGATAGCGACCGCTTCTAGATCTTTTTCATCTGGGTGTTCCGCCATCTGCATGAGTTTGTTCTGTTCTTGGACCGATGGATGCTGAATCACTTTCACATATTGATTCTTAATATTATTATAAAAAGCCCCAGCGCGTTCCCGAGCCGCTAATTCTTCGGTATTAGACACGTGGCCCGATAAAAAAAGCCCAAGAATAATGAGCGGAATGATGTCGGCCAAGCACGCTAAGGTTCGCCAGCCAAATCCCGCAGGTGGGCGGGGTAGCGGTGGGGGAGTGGATGAATCAACCACGTCCGTTCGCACGCTCACAGGCGTCCAAAGTATTTTTCATAAGCATCGCCACAGTCATGGGACCGACACCGCCAGGCACCGGACTGATTGCGCTGCTTACTTTAGATACGTTTTCAAAATCAACATCCCCAATAATGGCATAGCCATTTTTCTTGGACGCATCAGCCACACGATTAATGCCGACATCAATGACCACCGCACCCGGCTTAATCATATCAGCCGTAATAAATTTGGGCTTACCAATCGCCGCAATCACGATGTCGGCCTGACGAACAATCGCAGGTAAATCTTTGGTCTGCGAATGCGTGATGGTGACCGTGCAATTGCACGCTTTAGAAATAAGTAAAATCGCAGCGGGTTTACCCACAATTAAAGAACGACCAACAACCACGGCATGTTTACCCGTAGTATCAATCTTCGATCGTTTTAATAATTCAATCACCCCAGCAGGAGTACACGCAGCAAAGGCTCCCGGAATTTCTTGAACTAATTTACCGATACTCAGTGTACCGAAGCCATCGACGTCTTTGTGCGAGGCGACTCGGTTAAAAACTTCGGTCTCCGATAAATGTTTAGGTAACGGAGCTTGAATTAAAATACCGTGAACAGACTTATCAGCGTTTAATTCGTCGATGTGATTAAATAACTCAGCTTGGGTTACAGTCTCAGGAAAAACTTTGATACTGGCCTGCATGCCCACTTCGGCAGCGGTCTTCTGTTTCTTGCTTACGTAGGAGACGGAGGCTGGATCTTCGCCAACGCGGATGAATGCTACATGGGGAATGACAGGCGCCAGCCGGGCCACTCGCGCTTTGATTTCCGCGAGAACCTCCTGGGCGATTAAATTGCCATCAATGAGTCTCATACCCCCTGTGTAAGATAAAAACTGCGGGGAGGGCGAGATAACTTATTCATGGCTCGCCCTTTGACCCCGATTGGCTCTAAGCAATAGGGGTGTCGACCGAAGACTCCATGCGTATCCATAAATTCCTAGCCCAGGCTGGGGTTTGCTCCCGTCGCGAAGCCGAAAGGCTCGTGGCGGATGGTGGCGTTACGATTAACGGAAAAGTCGCTGCCGTGGGTCAGCCGGTTAATGCCGAAACCGACGTCGTCCGCTATCGCGGTAAAGAAATTAAACCTCTGGCACGTAATGTGGTTTTAATGATGAATAAACCAAAAGGTTTTTTATGCACCAATGATGACTCTCACGGTGGTCACACAGTTTTCGAAATGGTACCACCTGAGTACAAAGCGATTCGGCTCTTTTGCGTCGGTCGTCTCGATAAAGATTCGGAAGGGCTTTTACTTTTAACAAACGATGGAAATTTAGCGAATAAAGTGATGCACCCCTCGGGTGGCGTGATTAAACGCTACGAGGTTCACCTGAATCGCGACTATGATCCGAAGCTCACCCCTAAATTAATCAAAGGTGCGATGGAAGAAGGGGAGCGTTTGCGATTTAAGAAAGTGATTCGTAATCCCGAAAATCCTAAACAACTAGAAATCCATTTGGACCAAGGTCGTAAGCGCGAGATTCGAAGACTCCTAGAAATTTTTGGTTTTCACGTTAAAATTCTCCGCCGCTTCCAAATTGGAAGTTTAGTTCTTCGCAAAATGCCCTCGGGTGACTGTCGCCC
>JBBAUU010000153.1:0-3049 GCA_040398065.1 Opitutales bacterium
GAAAAGTATAGCGATTATTAATCACCGCTAAGGGCAAGGCAATCAACACAGCCAGAAGAGTGCTGACTAAACCCAAGTTCAACGCATTAATAATTCCCTCACGATAAACTGGGTCAGTCAGCACCATGCTGAAGTAACTCAGTGAGAAACTATTATTATGTGGATCGATGAAGGCTTCTTGTAGGACGCTCACGGCCGGGTAAATAAATCCGACCGCCATGATGGCAGTTAAAGTAATTAAAAAAATCCAAGCAGTTCGACGGTTCATGGCTTTTTAGTAGAGTGGGCGCGAGCGAGGGCTTCGGCGCGTTTATAATTTTCGCGGAATAGTATACCGAGCTGCGACATACGTTGTGCAGACACGAGTGGGTCCGGGCTATCTAGTTCGGGGTCGCCTTTACCGCCATCGCGATAAGGCAATGAGGAGAAGTCTTGTAAGACCGCGATAGCATCCGCGGGCATGCCTGCTTCGATGATCGCTTCCCAGGCTGATTTTAATTCTTCGTGATTATCAATGCACATCACGCGAACGAATCGACGCAGTGTGCCGAAAGAAGCAGAAGTGAGTTCCGGACGATAGGTTTGGTATTCTCCAAAGACATACGGTGAATCAGGCGCAGGTTTGCCTGTGCCAATCGGGAAAGTGTCACGTCGAACAGGTGGACGATACAGCTCGCGGCGTTTGGGTCCGCCGGGAGTTCCCGGTGCCGAATTCCATAAGGCCTGACCTGCGGGACTTAAAACATACTCCACAAAGGCCTGGGCGAGTTCGGGTTCAGTGGTTCCACGCAAGACAGCAATCGGATCGCCGCTGACGGTGGTGCCATTCACGGGTGCGATCCATTTGAGTCTCACTTCGGTTTTGTTCACCTGATTCGCAAAAGCTTTTCCATAATAATCCACACACATACCAGCGACGGCATTACCGTCGGCGATATCGAGAGGAATTTTTGTGGAAGCGTCGGCAAAGTAGCGCGCGTTGGCGGCCAGACCTTGTAAAACTTTGAGACCGTTTTTCCATCCCATTGATAGACGTTCTTTTTCAGAAAGATTTTTGAGAGCGGGATCATCGAGCGACTTCTGCATCTCAGCTTGGACAATCAATTCGAACGCACGGGCCACCGAACCGCTCTTCGTGGGGTCAGCCAACGCAATCATTCCATAAAGTTTTGGATCCATTAAATCATTCCAAATTTTAGGCTCAGGTAATTTGAGGTAGTTCCAGCGAATGGGGTTGTAGCAAATACCGAAACGCGAAAGGCAGGAGCTGATCCAGGTTTTATCTTTCGCGTAGAGTCGTTCGCCCGTGTAGATTTCCGGAATCGCGCCGTCTTTACCGAACCACTCGGGGTGTTTATCAAATAATTTGAGCGGAACTAAGCGACCCTTCTTGGATTGATTAGCAAAATCCGGTTCACCGCCCCCAAAGAAAATATCTGCACCGATGCCTGGACGCTTTTCTTCGTCAGCCGCTTTATAACTCGCATCGAGTACGAGACGAATTTCGGAAGTGCCTCCTGGGCTTCTCCAATCGATGTAAACTTTCTCGCGATGATTTTTTTCCCAGTACTCAGCGAAGGCTTCAGCAAACTCGCGGCGGATGGATTCGCTGTGCGGAGTGTAAATGACCAAACGTCGAGCGTTGGTATTGGGTATCTGATTAGTGTCTTCGCGTAATACTAAGGGTAGTACGACTAAGAAGACCATCAGGCCTAGAGTAATCCAAATAGTGCGGGCTTGGCTCATTCTTTCGGAACAATGATGACGTCTTCGTGAGTTGCGGTGAGGGTGAGTGAATCACCGACGACTAAAGGTTTCTTGGGGTTGAGCATCACAACCTGTAAATTGCCGAGTGGGCTGGATACTTCGACCTGTTGACGCTGACCGAGATAAGTTCTTTCTAAAACTTTACCGCTGGTGGTATTGGCAGTCGCGCTGGCGACTACTTCCCAAGCTTCCGGGCGAATGGATAATAAAACTTTTTCACCGGCTGCAGGCTTCCACTCGGATTCGCCGATGCGTCCAGTGAACTCTCCTGCGGCAGTAGAAACTTTATAACTGTTTCCGTTTTGAGAAACTACAGTGGCTTCAATTAAATTCGTTTCACCGATAAATTTAGCCACGTGTGCGGAGGTGGGTCGGCGATAAATTTCTTCAGGTGTTCCCACTTGGGCGAGACGTCCTTTATGCAACACAGCCATGCGATCCGCCATCGCGAGGGCTTCTTCTTGGTCGTGTGTCACGTAGATGGCGGTGAGTCCGTTGGCTTTGACGATGCGGCGGATTTCACGGCGCATCTCGATACGCAATTGGGCGTCGAGATTCGAAAGCGGTTCATCGAGTAACAAGCAACGTGGGCGTACCACCAGGGCGCGAGCGAGGGCGACGCGTTGTTGTTGTCCGCCTGAAAGTTGATCGATCGCTCGGTCGTCGAGGTTATTGAGTCGAACGCCAGCTAAGGCTTCAGCGACGCGTTGTTTGATTTCTTCTTTTTTCACGCCGCGTTCTTCGAGTCCGAAGGCGACGTTTTGGGCGACGGACATGTGCGGCCAGAGAGCGTAACTTTGAAAGACCATCGCCGCTTCACGGAGGTGAGGGGCGAGGCCGGTGACATCACGATCACCGAAGAAGATTTTTCCGGAGGTGGGGTGTTCGAGTCCGGCGATGCAACGGAGCAGGGTGGTCTTGCCACAGCCCGAGGCGCCGAGGAGGAAAAAGAGCTCACCCTTTTGGATGGTGAGGTCGATGCCTTGCAGGGCGATGTGTTCGCCGGTGCTCGGTGAGTTAAAAACTTTTCTTACATTTTGTATGTTCAGTGCTTCCATGGGTTTTAAAATTAGATTTCTGATTTAGATAACCAGCGTGCCGAAATAATAACAAATCGGCGGCCGAGGAGAGTGTTAATCGATTTGGAGACATTCGTAGTCTTGAGGTCTTCGACACGCTCGTGCGGTTGGGTTTTGTTATCGATGTACTCAGGTGTTCTTTGTACCACGAGTTCAATCACGCAATTAGCGTTGGCTCCGGAGTTATCGGTGGCTTCGCCGTA
>JBBAUU010000154.1:0-3032 GCA_040398065.1 Opitutales bacterium
TAAAGAATTTTTCTGAGGCCCTCTCTTTCCTCGTAAAAGTGGGTATTGAGGCCGAAAAGCTCAACCATCACCCCGAAATTCATAATATTTATAACAAGGTGACCCTGAAACTGACTACCCATGATGCTGGCAATCGGGTCACGCAGAAGGATATCGTCTTGGCTCGGGCAATTGAGAACCTCGTCTCCTAATGGATCCAGCTGAAGCCATCGATGCTCTCTTAGAAGAATTATATAGGCAGAAAGCTGCTGGGGTAAAACGTGTCAGTGTTTCCGACGAGAGCGTCGCCCTCTTAAAAGAATTAGCGGGCGGAGCTGCTGCCTCGGCCACCCCGAAGTCCGCTGCTCCCGTTGCCATGGCGCCGGCTCCGAAGCCCGTTGTTCGCTCAGTAACTCCGGCATCTAAAAATGAAGGAACCATTATTGTTTCTAGTCCGTTGCCCAATCCACCAGTCATTAAATTACCGTCCGGCACAAAAGCGGAGCAATTGCTTTGGTTGCAAAAAACAATCGCTGCCTGCGAGGTGACACAGAAACACCTCGAAGGTAAAAAGGCACTTTTTGGTCGTGGCTCCGACACCGCAAAAGTTTTCTTTGTGGGTGAGGCGCCGTCGCTTGAAGAAGTAGAAGAGAATCGTTCATTTGTGGGTCCAGCGGGCGAATTGCTCAGCAAAATTATTTCCGCCACGGGTCTGACGGAAAAAGAATGTTACTTTGCCAATTTAATGACGTGGCGTCCCAAGCCCCCGACGGCGTTTGGCAAACGTCCACCCAATGCTTCTGAGGTCGCCTTTAATCGCCCGTATTTATTGGCTCAAATTGAGATCATTAAGCCGCAGATTGTCGTGGCCGTAGGCGCGCAGGCTTTTGGTGCTCTCACGCATTCCACGACGCCCATCATGCAAATTCGCGGACAGTGGCAGAAGGTAGATGGGCTAGAAGTTTTGCCAACATTGCATCCGAATTATTTATTACACAGTCCAAGTCTTTCGAATAAGCGTTTAGTCTGGGAAGACTTCATGCAAATCATGACTAAACTCGGTATGCCTATTTCAGAAAAACAAAAGGCCTACTTTTTAAGTGCGTAAACTTAGCGTACGCTGTTGTTTAATTTTTTAAGATTAAACTGGAGGACCTGAGAATTTCTACCGCTGAGTTTAAGTTCTTTTCTACGCGCTGCCGGTAAATCGTTTTGCGATCCGACCACAAAATTACAGGCCGATTGGAAGAAGCCCTGAGTTTGTGTAGTGAGCGCGATGAGTTTCTTTGCACCGAGGCTTTTGGCTCTTAATTTGGCGTATTCTACGAGTTTTTTGCCCACGCCCCGCCCGTGATAAAAGGGCTGAACGTAAACGGCGCAGACTTCCATGGATTTACCGCCGGGGTAAGCACGGAGGGCCGCACAACCGATGATGCTGTCATCAATTTCATAAACAAAGAATTCCTGAATCGTTTGTTCAATTTGCAAACGCGTGCGTCCCACTAACGCATCAGTCTTGGCGCCGTGTTTCGCTAAATTGTAGAGAGCTTGGGCATCTTTCTTTTTGGCCTGACGGATTTGGTCGTAGTCGTTGGCGTGCACCATGGTGCCCAATCCTACTTTATCGAAAATTTCAGTCAGCAGTCCGCCAAATACTCGGCCATCTAAAATGTGAGCACGGGAAACGTCTTCATCTAAAGCTTTCGCAGCTTGCACGGCTTTACTTCTGATCCGTGGATCTAATTTAATTTTCTTATCGTTAAGAATTTTTTTCAGTTCGTCCTCAGGTAAGTTAACTCTGACCTGGCCGTCAATTTGCAGTCCGGGAAAGGGCGTGAGATAGATTAGTTTCGATGCACCCATGGCGGCGGCTAGTTCCATCGCTAAATGGTCACTATTGACCCGTAAAGATTGGCCTTCACGATCGCAGACGATGGGAGTGACGAGCGGTAAAATATCTTGCGACAACATCGTTTTCAGAATCGCCACATCTACTTTTTCGACTTTGCCCGTGAAGAGATGATTTTTTCCTTTGATGACTCCAACGTTAGTCGCGCGGACGGCATTGGTGATGGCGCAACGTAAACCTGCTTGGGAAAGATGTTCGAGGACGGTTTGGGAAACTAGTGCGGAGGCTTCGCGTGCGAGGGACATCGTCGGGGCGTCCGTGATGCCTTCGCCTTGAATGTCAGAAATCGTCATATTGTGTTCACCCGCGAGCGTGACGAGTTGATGTCCGATGCCGTGAACTATGATAACTTTAATCGAAAGACTTTTGAGAACGGCGATGTCCGTTACGATATTATTAAAATTTTCGTGACTTACAATCGAACCATCGACGGCAATGACGAAGATATGATCCCGGAACATGGGAACATACCGGAGGATGCCACGAAGGTCGGTGGGCTTCATTGCCTTTTCACGCTGACTTGCCATAAGGGAATCGTTATGGACTCTTTCCCGTGAGTGCAATAAAAGATAGATACATGGGTAAGTCGCGTCAGACAAAGAGTAAGGGGGTGCCGCCCGATTTGCAGGAGCCGGTGGATTCCTTTTTGGCTTATTTGGCCTTGGAGCGTGGATTAGCGAAGCTCACAACCGAGGCGTATGAGGACGACTTGATGCGTTTTTCTAAGCACTGCGCTACGGTGGGTCGGAGGAGTTGGGCTGACGTCAATTTAAGTGACATTGAATCCTGGGTGAAATTTTTAAACCGCAAGGGTCATGCTTCCGCTTCCTTGGCACGTCGAATTTCTGCCGTGCGAACTTTTGCGGCGCACTTGGTGCGGTCGGGATTACGTCGCGATGATTTTACCGAGCTCGCACGCAGTCCGAAAATGAAACGCAGCCTGCCGGCGATTTTATCTCCCGAGCAGGCCGCCCTAGTCGTGTCTGCACCCGATACTTCAACGCCCCAAGGTCTGCGCGATCGAGCGATGTTAGAACTGATGTACGGATCGGGTCTACGTATTTCGGAATTATGTAGCCTTGAATTGCAAGCCGTGGATATCGAATCCGCTCTCGTACGAGTGAGAGGTAAGGGTTCTAAAGAC
>JBBAUU010000155.1:0-2984 GCA_040398065.1 Opitutales bacterium
TCCCAATGTGACCGGCGTTCTACACATGGGTCACCTGCTTAATAACACACTGCAGGATATTATGGTCCGTCGCGCCCGCCAAGAAGGCAAATCCGTCTTATGGCTTCCAGGAACTGACCACGCAGGCATCGCCACCCAAACACGGGTTGAAAAAGATTTACGTCAGAATTCTGGTAAGACTCGACATGACCTCGGACGCGAAAAATTTATCGAAGTAGCCTCCGAGTGGCGCGACAAACACGGCGGCATTATTTTAAATCAACTTCGCAAATTGGGTGCGTCCTGTGATTGGGATCGCAAGGTGCACACGCTCGACGCGGGTTACTCTCAAGCCGTTCTGCAAGCTTTCATCACGCTCTACGAACGTGGTTATGTTTATCGCGGTAAGCGCATGGTTAACTGGTGCCCTGTTTCGCAGACGGGCTTATCCGACGAAGAAGTGATCATGAAGCCTTCCAAAGGCTCATTATATAAGATGCGTTACGAGGTGGTCGAAAAACCCGGCACCTACCTTGAAATTTCTACCACGCGTCCCGAAACCATTCCGGGTGATACAGGTGTGGCCGTCCATCCGAGTGACGAACGTTATAAAGATTTAATCGGACTCCATGTTTGGCGCCCCTTCCCTCGCGAAAAGATTGTCATCGTCGGCGATAACGCAGTCGAAAAAGATTTTGGTACGGGAGTTTTAAAAGTAACTCCGGCCCACGATCGCACCGACTTCGATATCGGCAAGCGCCATCAATTGCCAGTAATCGACGTCATGAATCCCGACGGTACGATGAATGAATTAGCGGGTCCCTTAGCTGGCATCGAAAGATTTAAGGCCCGTAACATGGCCGCTAAGTTACTCGAAGAACTTGGTGCATTAGTGAAAGTTGAACCGTATGAAAATACCGTAGGCTATTCTGAGCGTGCCGATGTACCCATCGAACCTCGCTTAAGTGAACAGTGGTTTATTCATTATCCGAAAATCGAAGAAGCCAAACGTGCAGTCACTTCAGGAATCATTAAATTCCATCCTGAACGTTGGACCAAAACTTACCTTCACTGGTTAGAAAATATTCAAGACTGGTGCGTCAGTCGTCAATTATGGTGGGGTCATCGTATTCCGGTTTGGTATCGCAAGGGTGCTGACCGTAATGATGCGAAGAATCGACACGTCTCACTCACCGCACCGAACGATCCTGAAAATTGGGAACAAGATCCTGATGTCTTAGATACGTGGGCTTCCTCATGGCTCTGGTGTTTAGCCACCATTGGTTGGCGCAAACCAGGAGAGACCACCCCCGAGCTCAGTCACTGGTACCCTACGGGTGCACTCGCGACAGGACCTGATATTATTTTCCTTTGGGTCGCACGCATGATTATCGCTGGACTTGAATTACACGGTCCCGAAAAGAAAACCCTCACCGACGATGAAATCCGTCAACGTATTCCGTTTAAGCGTGTTTATTTTAATGGCATTATCCGTGATAAACTTGGTCGCAAAATGTCCAAGTCACTCGGTAACTCACCTGAGCCGCTTGATTTAATTGCGAAGTTCGGCGCGGATGGACTTCGTCTCGGTCTCTTACTAATCGCTCCGAAAGGACAGGATATTTTATTCGACGAAGAACGTGTTGCAGGAGGAAGAAATTTTGTAAATAAACTCTGGAACGCTTCACGCTTCCGCCAGATGTCGGGTCCGATGTTCGATAATTCATCGCTCAACTCGATTGTTAAAAGAATTCAGCCGACACAACTCGATGATGATGACTTCGCCATTATTCATGGACTGGCAGAACTCACTGATAAAGTTGCCAACCAACTTTCCGAACACGAGTTCACGGCTTACGCCCAAGCCCTTTATAATTTCTTCTGGGGCGATTTCTGCGACTGGTACGTGGAGGCCTCCAAAGCACGCTTAGCCGATCCAGCGCTTCGCGATAATTGTCTAGCGGTTCAAGATTTAGTCATTCGACAATTCCTCTTACTCTTCCACCCTGTCGCACCCTTCATCTCGGAAGAACTTTGGCATCTCCTCGGCTATGGTAATGAAGCTGATTTCATTCAGAAACACTCACCCGGTCTCGGGGGCGACTTACTGAAGACACTTCGTGAAAATGGGATTAAACTCATTAACTCAAAGGTACAAGACGTTGCACAACTGAGAGAGTTCGTCGTCGCCGTCCGCGGTCTCAAATCTCAAGCCAACCAAGCAAATCGTCGCGATAGCAAAATCGTCGTCTTAGCCAGAGATGCAGTAGCTCAGGCGATTCTGGAAACCAATCGAGATAAATTATTCCGTGTGGCTGGTCTTCAAGAGATGACTTTCGAAACCCATTCCGCAGATCGTCCTGGTTCGGTGACTCCGCTGGGAACAGTGATTCTTGAAATGGGAACGAATATCGATGTCGGTGCGGAAAAAATTCGTCTCACCAAAGAACTCGAAAAAATCGAGAAAGCCGTCTCCGCGGGTGAAGCTAAACTCTCCAACGAAACTTTCGTCTCCAAAGCTCCTCCCGCCATCTTAGATGGCGCCCGCAAGCAACTCGCCGAATCGGTTGCTAAACGTGACGAAATTAAACGCATGCTTTCATCCTTAAATTAAGACCATGAAACCAACACTCCTCGTTATGGCTGCCGGTATGGGTTCACGTTATGGTGGACTCAAGCAAATCGACTCGATGGGCCCCTCGGGCGAAACCATCCTCGATTATTCCGTCTTCGATGCCATCCGCGCTGGTTTTGGTAAGGTCGTGTTCATTATCCGACCCGACTTCGAAAAGGATTTTCGTGAACGTATTGGCACCAAATTCTCCAACAAAATCGACGTAGATTACGCGTTCCAAACGATCGATAAATTACCTCAAGGTTTCAGCGTTCCAGCCGGACGTGAAAAGCCCTGGGGCACCACCCATGCGATTTTATGTGCACGTGATGTAGTTAAAACTCCATTCGCCGTAATCAACGCTGATGACTTTTACGGCCGCGATTCCTAC
>JBBAUU010000156.1:0-2965 GCA_040398065.1 Opitutales bacterium
AAAGTGACAGGTGTCATAACAAACGCCTAAAAAATTATCCACGAGGCCAGGCCTTACCTCCTGCCCTCTCAGTTGATCAAAGAAATCAATCGTCTGTTGGGTGTTTTCAAAATAACCCAATGGCTCAGGTTCGAGTGCTAATTGAAGCGTGACACCCGAGCGGTCACGCAAGCGCGCTAAATATTCAGCACAGTTTAATATATTTTTTTGTAATTCCTTTATTTGAGCCACCGAACGATTAAATTTTCTAAATGTGGCCGGCAATGTGCTTACTGTGCCAACGTGATTGGGCGGATTGAGAGCCGCTAATAGTTCAAAAAGCTTTTGCGTGTATTCTACGCGGGCGGGATCTGTCCAATCGGGTAAAAATACGGACTCTTTAACGGACTGACCATGAAACGTGCCATAAGGAAAACCGTTAATTCCTGAAACGGTGCAATTTTCATTTTCGAGCCATTCGCGAAAAGCATTCAGGTTTTTTTCTTGGCCTAATTCATGGGCAGCGGAGTTTCCCAATCTAAGCCCCACGGCATAAGGTTTACTGGGGCAAACCTGGTGACGGACCTTTAAAGTGTGTGCCTGGAGATTTGAAAAAGTTTCTAACCAGCCGTCACCTCGATGAACATTGGTGCAATACGCCAAAGAATGTCCCGAGGAAAGTTGCATCGGTTAAATTACCTCAGGCCGAATAAATTTCTTTGATTGCGAGAGGAACTGAACCGGATTTCCAAAAATTAGATTGTCAATAGCCTGAGCGGAATGACCACGACGTTTCATTTCTAAAGCTGTCTTGGGTACGGAGAGTGGATCACTGTGACCCCAGTCACACGCACTATTAAGCCACACTCGCTGAGCGGAAATAGTTTCGACCATATCGATGGCCCGCTGCGGGCTGGCTTTCGATTCAGGATATAGCGTGATGCCCGCCCAGAATCCTTGATCGATTACTTCTTTGAAGGTGTGCTCTTCGACGTGGTCAATAATCACCCGATGCGGCTCAATCTTCGGATTATTTTTGAGTGCGTCTAAAATCAATCGTGTTCCTTTGCGTTTATCTTCGAGGTGCGGAGTATGCACCAAAATCAGTTGATTGTGTTTTACAGCCAAGTCGATGTGCGCCTCTAAAATTTTAATTTCATTACGGGTATTTTTATTTAAACCGATTTCGCCAATTCCTAAAACATTCGGAGCATTTAAAAATTCAGGGATAAGCGCTAAAACCTCGCGGGCTAAGCCCATGTCATCCGACTCCTTAGGATTAATACAGAGCCAGGAGTAATGAGGGATTCCTAATTTTTGGGCGCGGGCGGGTTCGTGTTGCGTGAGTTGGCAGAAGTAATCGTAGAAGCCGTCCGCCGATTTACGATCAAAGCCTGCCCAAAAGGCGGGTTCACAAATCGCGGCGCATCCGGCCAAGGCCATCGCCTTATAATCATCAGTCGTTCGACTGACCATGTGTCCATGAGGCTCAATGTATCGCATCGGATTAGAGCTGAGGCCAAACTCCGGTTGCGGCTTTCGTGTCTGATTTTTCTAAAGGTTCAGTCGTGGGGTCACTCCATTGATTTAATATTTCCGCCACACGATTCTTATTACCTTCGTTTAAAAATTTTAAGGCGAGGCGGAGTCCGCGAATGCGATGGTCGTCGGAGCCCGCTGAGCGATCAACGCGATCCAGAAACGCGGCGAGGTCTAACAATTTTGCACGCGCATCCATAAAATGTAAGTCGGCCACTTCTTTGCGCGTAGGAGAACTCATATCGATTAAATTAGAAGAAAAGTTGAACGTAATGCGGGAAGGTTACATTTCTATATTCACCGTTAATCAGCGAAGGCCAAATAAAGAGCTTCCCGCCTAGAGCCCGAATACCTGCGTGAAAATGGACGTGCTCACAGTATTGCCGACGACTGACCTTAAATGTCCCATCGTTTGAGGGCATCGATTTAATCGTGTAACCTAAATAAGGATTTGGATTTTTTAGAATATAACTCATTCGATAAATCCCTAAGCCACCAAAAGCGGAATCTACTTCAATCGGTTTCTCCGTTGGAGAAAATGAGGGTATTCTTTTTTTGAAGGTTTGATTAAAGGCCTCTTCGTTGCTCACCGCCGGATGAGAATTTTTGTAGTCGATTACTTCTTCCCAGGCGTCTCCGGGGCAGAGAGTTTTATGCCTTAACGCCCAGATATCATAGTAGGTGCCGAGTTGATTCGCAAAGACGCCAGCATTTTTTGAATCGGACTGAACAAATTGTATGGCTTTAGACAGTTCGCCCAAATCAATCGGCCAGGCGGCGACATCATCCATATCAATCGATATAACTAAATCGAAATCCTTAAGATTTTTATACGTACGCAAACACTCCACACAGGTATTACGTAAAATTTCTAATTTAACCGTGCGTACGCCCAGACTGTTTAGGCCATCAAAGTTCAGTAAAGTGAAGTTGGGCCGACCGCTCCCCCATCCATTAAGAATCGCCTTCGTATTATCGGTCGAATCGTTTTCGAGAAATAGAAAGGCCGACTCCGACGCTAGCGTAGCCATGTTTTCGAGGTTTCTTAAAACGGCGGGCAGGTACTGAGCGCAGTTTTGAGCTAAACCGATAAAAGCGATTTTGGGCTTGGTTTCCATTGATTGACCAATCCGTTTTTAAGCCCCTTAAATCTAATGGTCAAGCCACGCTCAATATCTAGCCGATTACTTGGGATCTTTTTGAAATTCTTCCGCCGTCCAAGGTGTTTTACGATCTGCGTACTTTGCTTTAATCGCCTTAACCTCGTCCTCGGTAACGACTGGGCCCGTGTTGCCAAATGAATTTCTTACATAGGTCACGACGTCGGCAACATCACCATCACTCAATCCAGTGACTGCGGGCATCATGCCATTGTAGATGGTACCTTTAACTGACACGGGACCGGTCATTCCATGTAAAATATTTCGCACGGCAACCGAGGGGCTCA
>JBBAUU010000157.1:0-2964 GCA_040398065.1 Opitutales bacterium
TGACTCGGTACCTTGGAAGTGGTGGGCGAAGTATCAGAAGTTCGACGAACAAAACGCCCGCGTCGAAGTCATCGATCTCTTTCACTTCCTCATTTCGATTGCCCAAGTCTTAGGCATGTCGGCTGAAGACGTTTACCAAGCTTACTTAAAAAAGAATGCGGTGAACCATCAGCGCCAAGATTCCGGTTACGTCAAAAAAGACGAAAACGATTCCCGCCATATTTAACTTATAAATTACCCCATGTCCCCACGCTCTCTTGTCCGTCGCGGTTTTACCCTCATCGAAATCTTGCTGGTGATTGCTGTTATTGGCATTCTCAGCACGCTCATGTTTAGCCTCTTTAAAGCAGCTAAAAATGGTAACAACAAAGCGAAGGCCCGCGGCGAAATCCAAGGTCTGAGCATGGCCTGCGAAGTGTATCGTAAAACGTATGGCGATTATCCCTGCGGCTCGAATAAAGCTTCCTCAGCTAACGGCATCCAATTCCGCAAAGATTTCTTCGACCAACTGGTCGGTCGCAAAAGAATTTATACCGTAAATCTATCCTCCGGCGGCAACGCATTGCAGTTACTCAATTATACCGATACGAAGTTGCCTGGTGGAAGTAATCGCAAAATGAAACCTTTCTTAAGCGATGGCGTGGTCACCTCGAACGATGATAAATCTCTCGGGCTGGATGATTGGACGAAGGCCTATGAATTCCGTGATCCCTGGGGCAATGCTTACGACTACCGCTATCGAGTTTCGCCTGGCGATGCTACGCCCCTGCAAGACCTGACGACCGGTGCTTACAATAGTACCTACGGAGCCTGGAAATATCCTGGCTTCCTCCTAGTTTCGTGCGGGGCTAATTATGTTGAACCAGCTGTTGAGGGTAATGCGCCCGACGACAAAGAATACTGGGATGGAACAGACATGCCGAAATCAGGCGCCATCACGACGACCTATTTCAACGACGATACCAATAGTCCTCCTTCATTCCAGAGAGCAGACAATATCGTTAACTGGGCGAACAACTAAGCTGCCGTTTGCGTCGGCTTAATCGCTATCGCAAGTAAGACAGAAAGAAGCCAAGCGATACCTAACGTGGCGAGCGTGTGCGAGATCATGTGCTCGCCTCGTGCTATCTGATACAAGCCCATGAAACCGCCGAGACCCAAGCCGATCCAAAGTCCCAGCTTGCGGTAAGGCTGATTAAACCAAGCCCAGTAAAGACAGATCAAAGCTAAGCCACCGCTGGCATGTCCGGCAGGAAATGCGTGGCAGGGATAGCCGACTGGTTTGCTTTGGAATAATAATAAATGCGGAAAAGCTCCACCATAGTTGGTTAATTCTAAGGGTGTAGCCATGTTCGTAATCGCGCGAAGCTGAGTTGAGACAACTGGGATTAAAGCCATCGACACAAAAACATAGATAGCTTGGCGGCGATTCAGCCAACGCGGCGCACACTGAGGTAATAAAATAATTATTAATAAATAAACGGCGAATAAAATGATGAGGGCCTTGGGTCCATCATAGGCGAGAATCTGGCCCACAATATTATCGTGAGGAATCAGCCAACTTTTTCCGTTCCAGAAAAAAGACTGAAACCAGAAATCGACTTTTTCACCTGGGGTAAAAGGGAAACCAAAAAAGACGACGACTCCGGCTAGAAATAATACCGGGGCGACGAGTCGCTTAAGATTAGTGGGCTGGGTTGAGTAATCCGCCATGATTAAAGAGTTCATCGGTACCCTGATAATAGCGCAAAGCTTCATCGGCAGCCGCGGAATCCATTTTGCTATTGTCGATGATTTGCAAACCGCCCGTAGCCAAATTAGCCTGATATTGTTGAACTTGGCGCACGGGCTTGAGCACGGTTAAAAGCCCATTGGGACGAAGTACGGCGACCTTTTGATAATTACTGATGAAGGCACGAGGTTGGTAGTCGGGCTTCATCACATCCGTCCCCACGAAGCGCGAGGTGTAAGAAATATTCATTAAACCTAATAACGTGGGAGCCGTATCGATTTGGCTCATCATCGGCTCAAAGACCTGCGGTTTAATGAGTCCCGGAGCCCAAATGAAAAGCGGGATTTCATATTTTCTAATTTCTAATTCCTGTTTGCCGGCGACTGAGGCACAGTGATCGGCGACGATTACAAATACCGTATTTTTGAACCAGGGTTTGGATTCAGCAGCTTTAAGAAATGCACCAATTGCAAAATCGGTATACGCTACGCCACCCTCTCGATTTTTTAACTTAGAATCAATTTTACCATCCGGCCATGTATAAGGTCGGTGGTTCGAAGTAGTCATAATGAAATGGTGAAATGGCTTACCAGCAGCAAATGATTTGTCAGCTTCATCGAGCGACCAATTAAACGCATCTTCATCGCAAGCACCCCAAGCATTTTCAAAAGTGGTTTTCTTGCCCGCGGCCAATTGACGAGGCAAATCCACCACACGGTAACCGTTGGTAGAAAAGAAATAATTCATGTTATCGAAGAAACCATCACCCCCGTAAATAAAGGCAGAATCGTAACCCTGATGATTCAGAACAGAACCCAAGGTGGTCAAGTTTTCACAACCACGACGACGCAAGACGGATTGACCAGGGATAGGCGGAATCGATAAAGTTAGAGCTTCCATTCCACGCACGGTTCGTGTCCCGCCGGCGTAGCAATTTCGGAACCATAATGACTCCTGTGATATACGATCCAAGTTAGGGGTTAATTTTTGTGCAGCATACGGTTCAGTTCTGTAACAACCTAAAAATTCAGCGCTGAGACTTTCGATAGTTATCTGAATCACATTATATTTTTGAGCCGACCCCGACGCTTTGATTTCCCGAGTGATATCCGATTTCTTACTATCCGTATTCTCTCTCGTTAAAATCTCGCGTAAGGCAGCCGGTGCATTTTCACGTGAAGGATAAAATTGGCGCCACTCTAATTGATTGACCCAAAAAGCGGCTAAGAATG
>JBBAUU010000158.1:0-2936 GCA_040398065.1 Opitutales bacterium
TAAAATTACCCTCAAAATCGTTGAAAATTTCGGTTGCTTAGGGGGGTAGGTTTTGTGGCTCTATAGAACTTATTCATGAGCGAGAAAAGCACCTCTAGGCAAAACTTCCTGATCAAAGCTGGCACGACTGTCGCCTCTGTTTTGTCTCTCGGTTTTTTGTCTAAAGGCACGACCTCAAACTCTGTTTCTTCTCAGAAAACATTCACCGTGTCTTCCACTCTTTCTGCCCAACCCGAAGGCCGCGCGGTAGCGCGAAATACTTCCCGCTAATTTTATCGTTCGCTCCCGATGCGTAAACTTCTTGAATTTCTTAATCGACCATCCACTCGCGGTAATTTTTTCCGCCGTTCGATTAACAATGTACCGTTTCAAATCCTGGTTTGTTTATTAGCGACCGGTGCGGTTGTCGTCGCGGCAATCAATGAATACGCCACGAATAAGTATTTAAATGTCGGTTACACACCTGATCAGCCCGTCGCTTTTGATCACTCCTTTCACGCGGGGCCCGATTCCGTTCTCGGACTCGACTGTCGTTACTGCCACAATTTCGTTGATCGTTCGGGTCACTCCAACGTGCCTACCTCCAACACCTGTTGGAACTGTCACAGCCAAGTTAAATCGGATAGTCCTGCCTTAGCGTTAATTCGTCGTAGCGTGGAAACCGGTGAAGCCGTTCGCTGGGTTAAAGTTCACAAGGCGCCCGACTACGTTTATTTCAATCACGCAGTGCACATTAATCGCGGCGTCAGTTGCGTGGAATGTCACGGTCGCGTCGACCAGCAAGTCGTGGTTGGTCAGCAAAAATCTTTGAACATGAGTTTCTGTTTAGATTGTCACCGCAATCCTGAAAAATACATCCGTCCGCTCGATAAAGTTACTGATTTAGCGTGGAAAGCTGAATCGCCTGAAGCGCAAGCCGCTCAGGGAACCAAGTTCGTACACGATTGGAAGGTTAACCCACCACAAAGCTGTTCTGGCTGCCACCGCTAATTAAAATTTCTCAATGAGTAAGAAAGTTTTTCAACATCCTATTGCCCAAGAGGGCGAAACTACGGGACCGACCTACTGGCGTAGTCTCGATGAACGCAACAAGTCTCCCGAGTTCCGTACGCGCGCCGAACGCGAATTCCTAGACGATGCTGCGAACATCTCCAAAGTTGAACGTCGCGAATTCTTAATGTTGATGGGTGCCTCTTTTGGCTTGGCTGGATTAGGCCTCGCTGGATGTCGCGAACCACGTAACCACACTTTACCTTACAGCAAACAACCAGAGAACACGATTCCTGGCGTCGCTACTTATTACGCGAGTTCCTTCCCTGGTGAGTTAGCCAATCAGCCTTTGATTGTTGAAACCCATCAACATCGTCCGACTAAAGTTGAAGGAAATCCCAGCCACCGTGCCAGCGGTTCAGCTTCATCAAAATTTGCTCAAGCGAGTGTGCTCGACCTCTATGATCCTGAGCGTGCACAAGTTTCTACGGGTGCAAACGGTTCAGTAATTTCAGTTTCCGAAGTTCGTGATTTAATTCGCAAACTCGCCGCCTCCGAAAAAGCCAATGGTGGTGCTGGCTTAGCATTTTTAGCGCGTCCTTCTTCCTCGCCAACACGCGCTGCGTTAGTGGCCGCAATAAAAGAAATTTTACCTCAAGCTCGTTTTGTTGAGTACACTCCAGTCGCACAAAATCGCGCTGAAGTCGCACTCGGTGCACGTATTTTACCTGATTACGCCCAAGCTCGTCGCATTTTAAGTCTGGATGCTGATTTCTTGGGTACGGGTGATGCTGCCATTGAAAATACACGCGCCTACTCGAGCGGTCGTCGTGCAGATAACGCGGAACAAGCAGATAAGATGACTCGTCTCTACGTAGTTGAGTCGACCTTCACGCTCACGGGTGCTGCGGCCGATCACCGTCTGCGTGCTTCTACTTCACATATTTCTGGTTTAGCTATTTTATTTGCTGCCGAAGTACTCGCCCAGGCTGGAAGTAAGTCTGATGCTGCGGTTTTAACTTCGAAAGTTTCAGGTATTTCCGTTCCTGAAGTTTGGATTAAAGAATGCGTGGCTGATTTAGTGAGTGCTAAGGAAAAAGCACTCATCGTTGCTGGTGACCATCTTTCTGTTGATGCGCATCGTGCAGTTTATTTAGCGAACAAAGCTCTGAATGCTTCCATTCGCGTCGTTGAATCCAACGCATCATCTTCAAATTCAATTGCTGAATTAGTCGTCCAACCTGCCAACACTTTAATTATCTTAGGCGGTAATCCTGCTTACGATGCTCCAGCGGATGTCGATTTTGCTAAAGCAGTGAAGTCGGCTAAAAATGTTGTTCGTCTCGGTTATCACGGTCCAGCCTTTGATGAAACTTCTGCCTTAGTGAAATCAGTCGGCGGCACTGTCATTGCTGCTTCACACTATTTAGAAAGCTGGTCCGACGGTCGTACGCTTGATGGTTCCTATGTGCCTGTGCAGCCGATGATCGAGCCATTGTTCCCAACGCTCTCGGAACTCGATGTCTTAGCTCCGTTTGCAGGAAAAAATCAAGAGCCCTACGCTTTAGTTCGCGAAACTTTTAATCGTCTCACCAAAAATAATTCTGATACCGCCTTTGCCGCTTGGTTAGCCGAAGGCGTTCTTGCGGAAACAGCGAGCGCCGCGAAGAAAATTAAACTCGATGTCGATAGCGTTCAAAAATTTGCCGCTCCAGAATTGTCCTTCAGTTCACTCGAAGCACGTATTTTACCTAGCGTCCACACTGGCGACGGATTATACGCGAATAACGGTTGGTTGGCCGAAGCACCCGATCCCATGTCCAAGACTTCATGGGAAAACATCATTCTCATCAGTCCGAAACTCGCCGCTAAACTCGATATCAAACCGAGCGTTGGAGTTATCCAAAAAATCGGTGCCTTAAATGGAAACATTAATGAGGTGATTG